>NZ_JBFUHX010000023.1:0-32714 GCF_056402175.1 Paenisporosarcina sp. P4_B8
GATAAAGGTGAGTTTGAAGAAGATAATAATGCTCAACAAGCAGCAGAAGAGTTTTTAGAATTTGCAAAACTTAGATCAATTTATGTGGAAAATAAATTTACTCATAAAACATTTTTAGAGTATTTTACAGCATATTATATTTTTACTACAACTCATGCAAAAGGAAAATTTGAAGAACGTGATAGAATTATAAATGAATATATTGGGAAATCTTCTTGGACAGTAATATTAGAGCTATTAGTATGCAAAATAGATAAGCAACAAGTTGATTTTGAAATTATCGACAATTTAATAGAAAAACAAATTCAAGGCAAAGATATTAAGTCTGTAATGTTTTTCCTTCAAATTATGAAATATTTAAGAAATATTAGTCCGAAGATGACTAAGCGAATTATAGACATTTCTATAGAAATTCTAATATTAGAATATAGTGGTAGCCACAAAAACGACTATAAAGTTATCAATACATACTTTATAGGACTTTTAAATATTGAAAGATTTGCATTACATGTTATGGATCGTTTAATTGAGATACAAGATAGGGATATCAAAAAGCTTTATTATCAATTTATGTTAGAAAATAATCTAGACAGTCTTAAAATAAATATGGAAGAAATCGCTGAATGTTCAGAAGAAGATTCATTAATTTTTATTTTATACAAATTCCGATTTATTGATAATGATGGTAAATATTTAGAAAGACTAATAGAGTTTTATCATAAATTTGGAGAATATAATACTTTGAAAACGTATTCGCCAAGATTTAGTTACAACTTTATTAATGGTCGTGATAAGTTTAATTGGATTGTAGATTTTCTATTCTTTGAATACGATTTTAAAACATTCGATATAAAAATTAAACGTTTAATAAAAGTTGGTTTGCATACGAAAAAGATTTCAAAGGCTATAAATAGTTATACTTCTGAAATTGGATTAAGTGAGGATCAACTATTGTCCTACCTTCATGAAAAATCAACTGAACAAGTTAATAAGGTTATTTTAAATGCGTTAAATAAATTTTATAGATATAAGCCAGAGAAAAATGTAGGAAAAGTACCATACTATAAAGGACTTTTTAAAGATAATTAAAAATACTCGAATAAATAAAAGATGCCGTAAAAATTAGCCTGAATTCAATTATTGGAACTTTTAGTCTTACTCCAATTTACACTTGTTACGTGAAACCATGCACCATATGTTTAATGAATAGTTTCTAATATAAATTGTTATATATTTCCACAAAAAAAGCCCTTCTCATTTACGAGCTGGGCTTAATTTTCACATATATTTCGTCAAACTCTCAGGTGCACGTGCATGGCTTGCTTATTTCAATTTTTAAAAAAGATGATACAACCAAGCTAATGTGAATTCGTATTAAATCCCCAGCAAGTTCATTAAATTTTAGCACTAAATTATAATGATGGTATCGGTAGAGGTTCTTCATTAATTTATGCTTTATTATTATTGGATTCTATATACCTAAAATGTCCCATCAGAATTCCCTACACTTCTTGACATATTAAATAACATTTCATGAATTATATTAATACCACTAAACAAATGGATATGATAAAAATCATTCTAGTAAAAGGGATTAATAAATATAAAAAGGTTCTATAGGAAATAAATTCTTTAGAACCTAAAAGAGAGGTACTCTAAATGGCACCCTTTTTATGACTAATATCATGTAAATATATTTATAAGTGTTAATTCACAAAATTAAAGAACCTATATTTGTGTATTTTTGCAAAGAAAAAGGATTACTGATAATCAGTAATCCTTTACTCTTAGTAATAAAATTCAGATTTATTGTAATTACTTAGCTACGTTTACCGTAGTGTTAGCAGTAACAACGTTTCCTACAAGGTCAGAAACTAAAGCTGTATCTAAAGCTTTAACAGTGATTGTGCTGTTAGCAAGTTGATCAGCAGTAATCTTGTTAGTGATAGTTAAACGAACTTTGTTGTCTCCTGCAGTTACATCTGTGACTGCTGTTACAACATTCTTATTTCCAGCAACTGTTACTTCGAAACTCTTAGCAGCATCAGCAGCATCGAAACCAGTTGTTCCTAAAAGCTCTGAAAGTGAAAGTTCGATAGTTGCATCATCAACTAAGCTAGCTGTTGTTAATACTGGAGAAACATTTTCTTTGAAGTTATCTACTACAGTGAAAGGTTTAATCGCTACATTGTTTTCACCTTTAACAGCTGTGCTAACAGAGAAGTTACGATCTCCAGAAACTGTTACAACACCAGACTTAATAGTTAATTTAACTAGAGTTTTGTCGCCAATAAAGATTGGGTTTGAGAATACGCTAGATCCATCAACTTTATAGTTATCTGCATTTAAAGCAGAAGCAGACATTGGCTTGCTATATTTCACATAAGCAGTACCAGCTGGAACTTTAGTAACACCATCAGGAAGAGTGTCACCTGCTAAGAATAAAGCAGATACTTCAGGAGTAGTTGAGTCAACACTTGTACCTACATTGAATTTAACTTCAATAGCTTTAGCGTTTCCAGTAACTCCGTCAGAAAGTTTATCAGCAGCAAATACTACAGTATATGCTCCTGCGTCTTTACCAGTAACTTCAAGTTTAACTTGCTTCTTGTCTGTATCAACAGTAGCAGGTAAAGTAGTAGTCTTGTAAATATTGTCAGCAGTTACATATGATGCAGTAAAATTAGCATCCACAGCACTTACAGCCTTGTCAAATGTTAGTACTGCAAAAGTTTTTGCACCTTCAGTAACTACAGTTGTAGATTGAAGAGCTGGAGCAGCAGTTGTGAACGAAAGGACTTTCGTTACTGCAACACCATTAAGGTTAGCAGCATCTTTGAAACCATCAACAGTGATAGACTTTACATCACCAT
The DNA here is from genome assembly GCF_056402175.1 of Paenisporosarcina sp. P4_B8. Classification (NCBI taxonomy): domain Bacteria; kingdom Bacillati; phylum Bacillota; class Bacilli; order Caryophanales; family Caryophanaceae; genus Paenisporosarcina; species Paenisporosarcina sp. P4_B8. Next base: position 2,874 of record NZ_JBFUHX010000023.1, read on the forward strand.
TTACGATACCAGCAATACCAGATACTGTTAATACATTTGTTTTAGCATCAAAATTTTGTGTTACTCCAGCTGCTGGAGTTCCATTAACAGCGATAGTAGCATAAACACCAGGAGCAGTAGCTACAACTGCTTCAGAGAATTGAACTTTTACAGTGTCAAGTCCTTGTGTTGAGATTGAATTAGCAACTGGCTTAGCTGTATCAGAAGAAGTGTTCTTAACAGTTACTTCAATTGGGTTTGCAATTAGGTTACCAGATTGATCTTTAGCACCTGTAATTACAACTTTATATTCTTTATTTAACTCAAGAGCACCTAAAGTTAAAGTAGATCCAGCTAAAGATTTAGTAACAGTAGTAGAAGCTACTAAACCATCATAAACAACAACTGAACCTTCTGTGCTTAACTCTTCACTGAAGTTTAGTTCAGCTACACCTGGTTTTGGATAAACAACACTATTGAATGCTGGACGTACATTATCAGCAAAAGTTAGAGTTTTAGTGAACTTAGCAGTTTTAACATTAGCATCTGCTTTAGTTGCAATTTCAGAAACAGTAGCAACTAAAGTCGTATCATTTGCTAGTGCATCTGAAAGTGTAATAACAACTGTTTTATTATCAGCTTGTAATTCATAAGTAGACGCTGTAATTGCATTACCTGCTGCATTTTTCAAACCTACAAATGTATAATTAGCAGGAGCTTCTGCTGCTGCTTTATTAACTTCTGTATTAAATTTAACTTCAAATTTCTTTGCGTTAATCGCACTTACAGATACTACTGTTGGAGTAGCAGGTACGAATGTTTCAGCACGGTAAACGAACAATGCGAATTGACCGCGAGTTACTTGATCACCAGTACCGAATTTAGTTGCAGTCAAACCTTTAGCTACACCAGCTTCATTTAAAGCATCAACATATTGTTTGAAAGTGTCAGACACGTCAGTGAATGGGAAAGCGTTTGTTGCATCACCTACGAATTTATAAGCGTTAGCAATGATTTTTGACATTTCTCCACGTGTAGTGAAATCGTTAGCGCCGAATTTTTCAGCTGTTTTACCAGAAACGATTTTCTTTTCAACTAGGAAGTTTACAGCCCATTGACGATCCTTAGGTACGTCAGTGAAACCAGCGTTTGCATAAGTTCCTGTTGGTGAAGCTCCTAGAGCTTTAGCGATCATTACTGCAGCATCTTGACGTTTGATTTTGTCGTCAGTACCGAATTTACCGTTAGGATATCCTTGTGAGATACCTTTAGTAGATAGGTAATCTACTGCTGTTTTGTATTGCTCTGCCACGTCCGAGAATGCAGCCGAAGCTACTGGTGCGATTGCAGATGCAACAAGTGTTGCTGTCGCTGCTGTTGCAACGAATTTTTTGTACGACTTTGGTTGATAAGCCATGTTAAGTATTCCTCCTGTTTTGTGTATAGTCTGTGTTTTGAGAACGGCAATACCGCATCAAAAATATTTCACAGTTTAAATTGTACCAACATTTGCAAGTTCACGCCAGTTTTTTCTATTTACCTAGTAAATATATATCTTCTGCGCAAGAAGAAAGGTTTATAGAAATGGCAGTAAAAGGACAAAGTTTTACAATTAAACTCCTATTTATTCTAACAGATTACATTTACATTTCAACTATTTTATAAAGATTACGTCAAATTAACTGTCGTTTTTTAGGAAATTTCAGATTTTTCTAGTCTAACAGCCTATTTTTATAGGTCTATTAGCTTCTCTCTGACATTTAACATCGCTAAAATGGATGCGATATAGATAGAAACTGCTGGTGCAGTCAATACATGTCCTGCTGTATATGCAATCCCCACTGCCAATAAGAAGGCCACCCCGTATAAAATATATAGATACGTAAAGTGAGTTTTAATATTTCGTACAAAATGTAGTAAAAACTTCCCTGTATACCAGAAGAATGGAGCCATTAAATAAAAGAAGCCAATCCATCCAAATGAATAGAACAAATCATGGAAGTCCATTTCAATCATTTTCAAGTCTTTTCCTGGTTCAGGTTCTTCATAGTTTCCTGCAAAGCCCATACCGAACAACTTTTGTGTGATTGGTGAAGAATTAAAATCTGCATTGAATTCTTTTTCATACTTTTCACGTGAACTGAAAATCAAGTTTTGAATTTGTTCATTTGTTATTTCGGGATCTTCTTCAATAATTTCTTCCCCGTTTTCATCAAATTGGGGTTCATCATTCTCAGAACCTCCAAAAGGATTAATATTCAAGATGTCAAAATGAGCGTACATATTTCCGAAAACAGGTGTAAATGGTGTTGCAGCTGCAAGTAAAACAATTAATCCGAAAGAAATGATTAAACTTGATTTTACTTGTTGCGTTCTAAGCTTCATGAACACATACATGATGATGCTACCAATCAGTACTGATAAAAGGACAACCAGTATTCCACCGTAACCAACCTTAGTTCCTAATGCCAGCATTCCTAGTGACAACATGACAAATGGAATCCAGAACCACGGTTTCTTAACATTCGTTGTTCGTTCGATTGCATACAGTGCAAGAATCGGCAAGATAATCGCCATAATTGCCCCTATTTCGTTTCCTGCATAGAACCAACCGGAGTAACCAACTTTGGTATGTGCATAGTTGGATAAACTCGTGCCAGTAAGCTGAGCTATGATAAATACTGCGCCGATAATAAAGCCTGCTAACCACATATATTTCGTCGTATGTTTCTCGATATCCCAATCACGTGCTTGTAATTGTTTATACACAATCATGAATCCAAGGAACACGATATTGAAATATACTACTTTATTGAAGAACTTTAATTCCTGGAATAGATAATAAGGATCTTTGACGCTCATATTCAGGAAAATATTAATACCAATAATTAGTGCTAAGCCAACTAGGTATATTATGTAGCCGCGTGCCAATTTATTCGAGCGGGCCATCCATAATAAAAATAAACCCATTGTTCCCATATAAGCAAAGCGGAGCATGACTCCGATTGTAATATTCGAGCCCAATAAAAGTTTGGACCCAGCTGTTAATACATCAATGACGGGTTGAAGCACAAGAAAAGCAATAAAATAGATTAGAAATTTAGTTTGATTCATGGCAAGTTAAAATCCTCTTTCGTTAGTTGTTTGTGGATTCAATTCATTAAAAATAGCTGAAAGCTTAGTTTGAATTGCTGTTTGTTCATATTGTAAGGCGGTTTCATAAGCTGCTTGAGAAATCTTTTCATATTCTTCATTTGACAGTTCATCAAATTTAACCAATAAATCTTTTAATTGAACAGCGTCCCCTGGGGTAAACAACCATCCATTTTGACCATCTTGAACATAATCCAGGATGCCCCCTATTGCACTAGCAAGAATCGGCGTTTTGCATGCCATTGCTTCAAGACCAACGAGACCCAGGCTTTCCCCTTTTCTGGTTGTCGGAAATATGAATGCTTCGATGACAGTATAGATATTCGCTAGATCAGATTGTTTCATCAAAGGATAGTGAATGATGACATCTTCAATGCCCAATGATTTCGCAAGTTCTTTAAATGCATCATCTTCTTTACCGGAGCCTACTGCAATAAAACGGGTACGGTCTCTTTCCTCTGGCTTTTCGTTCATATAAAACGAAATGGCCCGTAAATAATGATCCCAACCTTTTCCGACATCCAGTCTTCCAACATATCCGATATAACGGAAAGCAGGATCTAGTTTTAGTAGAGATAAAATATCTATACGTTGGTTTTTTTTCGGGTGGAAGACTTCCGCATTCACCCCACCCGATGGAAATACGCGTATAGGTGTTTTGACACCGTATTTTTGTTGCACTAATTTTTCGTAGTAATGAGAAGGTGTAATTATGAGTGATGATTGTTGAAGCAGTTTTTTAACTGCCGGTTGGTATTTTTCCTGTGAAGCAACTTCCGGTACCACATCGCTACCATGAACATTTGTCACAATTCGGACAGAAGGCTTCAGCTTTTTCAACCATAATAGAGGCATGGCATTATGAGAAGCATAGTGCACATAAATTGCATCGTAGTTTCCAGTTAAACCTTTTGATAAGATTTTGCTGTAATAAATAGCGTAACCCAATATTTTAGACAGTTTAGATGACTTCTTCTGCAAAACGGCTTTATCAACTTGAAAGCCTTCATTTTGTAAAATCTTTTCGGTGTTTTGTACAAAGACACCGTAACTTGGGAAGTTTGAGGATGGATACATATTGGCTACCAATAAAATCTTCATCTCTCATCCCCCTTTCCAATTAGTTCTAGACGCAAGTACATCGCGATTGCTCGCGATGTCTTATTCATACTGTTCAATTTTCTTTTTCATGTAGGCGATTAAATCATCTTTTAAATCTGGACGTTGCAGGGCAAATTCCAAAGTGGTTTCGACAAAACCAAGTTTTTCACCTACATCATAACGATTTCCTTCAAAAGCAAAGCCGTAAACGCCTTGTTCCCCGTTCAACTTTTCAATGGCATCTGTTAATTGGATTTCGCCACCCGCTCCTACTTCCATCTCATCTAAATACTTGAAGATTTCAGGAGTAAACACATAACGACCAATAATCGCCATATTTGAAGGAGCTGTACCTTGCTTCGGCTTTTCTACGAATTTACGAACTTTGTAACGTGAACCTATTTGTTCGCAAGGATCGATGACGCCATAACGGTGAGTTTCTGTTTCAGGAACTTCCATTACACCAATCACTGAGGAAGCCGTCTCTTCATAGTTTTCAATCAACTGTTTCAAGCAAGGTGTTTCAGCTTGGACAATATCGTCACCGAGTAAAACCGCAAAAGGTTCATCCCCAATAAACTTACGTGCGGTCCAAACAGCATGTCCCAATCCAAGGGGTGCTTTTTGGCGAATGTAATGAATTTCAACTTTTCCGGATTGTTGTACTTCTTCCAGTAAGTCAAATTTCTCTTTTGCATATAATGTATTTTCAAGAAGTGGCGCAGAATCGAAATGATCTTCGATGGCACGCTTGTCTTTCCCTGTAACGATGATAATATCTTCAATACCAGAAGCAATAGCCTCTTCTACGATATATTGAATGGTCGGTTTATCAACAATAGGCAGCATCTCTTTTGGCATTGCTTTCGTTGCTGGTAAGAAACGTGTACCTAAACCAGCTGCCGGAATAATTGCTTTGCGAACTTTTTTCATCAACAATGCCTCCCTTAATTCTTGGAATCACCTAAAAGATATACATCAAATCCAGCTGCTTCCCATTTCGCACGATCAATACAGTTTTTAGTATCGATGATGATATGGTTGGTCATATGTGATTTGATTTCCTCAGGATTCAAGTCTCTAAACGCTTGGTGATCAGTTAACACTAAAATCGCCGAAGCATGTTGAAGCGCTACAAATTGATCTTGTGTCTGTTCCGGCAAGTTGTTGTGTTTAATATGTGGATCGTATGCTGACAAACTCATTTGTCGCTCACGAAGCTGTTCCACTACATCAACTGAAGGACTTTCACGCATATCGTCAATGTTGCCTTTAAATGCTAATCCGAGTACAGCAATTTTCGGATCCTTAATGCCTTTTGCATTTAAAATATCTGCCGTTAATTGAGCAGTATAGGATGGCATGCCATCATTTGTTTGTCGTGACAAGTGAATGATCTTCGCTTGTTGCGGATCAAGTTCCACCAAGAACCAAGGGTCAACTGCGATACAGTGTCCACCAACACCAGGTCCTGGCATATGAATATTCACACGAGGATGGAAGTTAGCAAGCTTGATTGCCTCCCAAATATTCACTCCAATATTCTGTGCGATTTTTGCCAATTCATTTGCGAAAGCAATATTAACATCTCGGTATGTGTTTTCCATTACTTTTACAAGTTCAGCTGTCGTTGCATCGGTTTCATGCATCGTACCTTTTACGAATGATTGATAAAGTGCTGTCGTTTGTTTAGCTGACTCTACATTGACACCACCAATAATACGGTCGTTGGAAACCAATTCTTCAAATACCCGACCTGGGATAACGCGTTCAGGTGAATGTGACACTAACAATTCCATGCCAATTTCCAAGTTCGCCTTAATCAATTCAGGCATCATGACATCTTCTACCGTGCGTGGAGGAACAGTTGATTCCAAAATAACCAAGTTACCTTTTTCAAGGAAAGGTACTGTGGAAGCAGTAGCTATTCTTACATATTCTAAATCAGCTGTTTTGTCCGCTTTGATTGGTGAAGGAACAGCGATAATAAAGACATCAGCCTTGATTGGTTCTGTAGAAACAGTAAGTGAACCAGAATCAATCGCTTTATCCAAACGCTCCTGTAGACCGTTTTCTTCGATATGTAATTGTTTCTTTTGAATCATTTTGACCGTGTCTTCGTTAACGTCCACTCCGTGAACTTGGTGTCCATGATTTGCAAACATGACAGCAGTCGGTAATCCGATATATCCGAGTCCAACTACGCAAATGGTTTTTTTCATAAGTATTCTCCTTCTGAATGAAAATAAATTAGTTTCTTCTATTATAAGTGTGTTTTGTATTGGTCACTCAAGTACCGCAATTATAGGAACAGAAATCACACGATTTCAATGTTATTTCTTACCTATTAATACTCGCCATAAAAAGATCGGCAAGTTCATTTGACGTTTGATACGTGATGGGTTACTTGCCAAACGATATAACCATTCTAACCCAAACTTACGGAAAAGTGCGGGTGCTCTTTTGACCATTCCCGAAAATACATCAAAACTCCCACCGACCCCTTGAAAAACAAGAACGTTTGGAAGGTTTACCAGGTTCCTCTTTATCCATAGTTCCTGTTTTGGGCTGCCGAGTGCAACAAACAATATTTTGGCACCACTGTCATGAATACGTTGAACTAATGCCGATTCGTCTTTTTCATAGCCGTTTGTGTAACCCGCTACATTTAGAAGTGGTCTCTCTTTTTGAATCTCTGAAATCGCTTTAGTCACGACTTCTTCTTTTGCCCCATAAAAATAAACCGGATGGCCATGTGATGCGGCGAAGTCCAGTAGTTTCCCCATCATGTCTACCCCAGTAACACGGGAAGTAATCTTGCCACCTCTTAGTTTTGATGCCAATAGGATACCAACGCCATCAGGAATCTGGAAAGTTGATTCATTAATTAACGTTTTCACTTGTGGATCCCGATTTGCCGTAATGACTTTTTCCGGGTTTACGGCGATAATTGTTGACTGCTCATGGCGAGCCATTTTTTGTTGCAATTCACTGATAATTCCTTCATATGTTAATGGCGATACATCCACGCCTAAGTAGGTCTCTTTCACTATTTACAGCCTCATTTCGTTCACATTCAATTGATATAGTATAGCAGATTCTTTGTTTAGTTGCATAGCATCCGTGACAAGTGATAAAATTTGGACATAAGACGCTTTCACTTCGTTGTGAAAGCTTTTGTTATGGAAATTAAAAAGATAAATTTCTGTTATTATTATGTCTAGCTACAAGCGCCAGCTCACACTTAAGCTTCAGAAACTCATTCGGAAACAGGTTTCCGATTCGTTTCTTCCAGCGTTGAGCTATAGTGGCGCTTTCCGCTTTTCTTAAGAGGAGGACTTCATTTGAAAATTGTATTATCCGGCTTCTATGGTCTTGGTAACACAGGAGACGAAGCGATACTAAAAGCGATCGTAGATAATCTTCGTTCTGAATTAAACAATCCTGAGATTACGGTGTTTTCCCTATCGCCTGAATTAACAGCGAAGGAACATGGCGTGAAATCTGTTTATCGTGGATGGAGACATCAAAATAAGGAAAAAGTAAAGGCGTTGCGTAATGCAGACTTATTGATTTCCGGTGGTGGCGGCTTGCTTCAAGACACCTACCCAACGAAGTTTTTATTCGGCCCGCTACCTTATTATTTACTAATTGTGTTCTTAGCTAAACTTTGCGGAGCAAAAGTAATGTTCTTTTCACAAGGAATCGGCCCCGTTACCTCTACATGGGGTAAGATTTTGATGAAAACCTTTGCTAACCTGGCTGACTTCGTCACGGTCCGTGACCAATATTCAAAAGACTATTTGCATTCACTCGGTGTTAAGCGACCTGAAACAGTGGTGACTGCTGATATCGTTTTCGCATTCCGAGCAGATGAAGAAAATTCGGCATATGATTCACTTCCTTTAAAAGGTGACGAAAAAATCGTTGCCGTTACTGTACGTCCATGGTTTGAGCATCCGGACTACATTGAAAAGATGGCTCATTTATTAGATGAGTTAATTGAACAACGTGGCGTTACACCGGTTTTCGTTCCAATGGAAGGAAAATATGATGTACCTGCTTCCAACGATGTATTGTCACATATGAAACACGCAGACAAAACGTATATGCTTGGTTCGGATTTTTCACCAAATCAATTCCTGAACTTTATCCGCCATGCGGATTTAACTGTCGGCTTGCGTTTACATGCTTTAATATTCTCAGCACTCAGCAATGTTCCTCATCTTGGGTTCAGTTACGATAAGAAAGTAGAAAGCTTCCTAAAACGTTCTGGCATGTGGGACTACTCATTCCGTTTAGGTGAAATTGATCAGGCAAAACTTCTTGAGAATGCCCTTTATTTACTGGACAACAAAGAAGCTGCACAGAAAACAATGGAACCTAATGTCGATCAACTTCGTCGTGAAGCTATGCGCAACTTGGATTTATTAAAAGAAAAATTCGGAAACTAAAGGAGATTGTCATTCATGAAAATTTTATTAGTCACGTCGTATGACTATCCTCATTTAGGTGGCCTTTCGACACATATGACAACATTACAATCCGGGCTTGAAGCTCGTGGACATCAAGTGGATACTTTATCTTTCTCTGATGTACCAAAATGGAAACGTGATTTTATTGCACGTGGTCCGTCGTTTATTTTAAACAAGATTTCTTTAGGTGCTGGTTATGTGTGGACGTTAGAACGTCGCCAGGCATTCCTCGAAAAAATGTTACGTGAAGATAAATATAAAGCGTATGACGTAGTTAATGCGCAAGACGTATTCGCCACTCGCGCTTCTCTTGCAGCAGGTCTTCCGACTGTTACCACTGTTCATGGTTATTTAACGTATGAAGGTATTTCAAAAGGATCTGTTGCTGAAGGATCAAAACATGCGGACAAGCTAATGGCAGTAGAACGTGTAGGATACACGGCTACGCGCGAAGTAATCACGGTTGATACACGCATTAAAGATTATGTGAAGCGTGAAACAGGCGTTGACGGAACGATGATTAAAAACTTCATTGATGTAGATTCATTTAAACCAGAAGTTGAACGTCGCCGTGAATTCCGTGACAAATATGGCTTAAATCAAGATGAACTTATCTTCTTTGTTCCACGTCGATTAACTCGTAAAAATGGCGTTATCTATCCAGTATTGTCATTCCCACCTGTTTTGGAGAAGTTCCCGAATGCTCGTGTACTATTTGCAGGCACAGGTGAAATGTTTGATGAAATAAAATCTAAAGCTGCAGAACTTGGCGTAGCAGACAACGTTACATTACTAGGCGCCGTTGCTCATAAAGACATGATTGAATACTTTGCTCTAAGTGATGTTGTATTAGTTCCTTCTATATACAGTGCAGGAGTTGAAGAAGCGACATCCATTTCTGCTCTTGAAGCAATGGGCTCAGGTGTACCACTAATCGCTTGTGCTGTTGGTGGATTGAAAGAAATTGTTGACCATGAAAAAGATGGTCTGCTTGTCGAAGAAAGAAACATTGAAGATCTTTCAAATGCCATGATTCACCTTCTTGAAAACCGTGAACAAGGTTCACAGCTGGCTGATGCTGCGCGCAAAAAAATCGTGGACCAGTATTCTCATTACGCAGCTGCCGAAAAATATGAAAGCATCTATAAACGTGCAATCTCTAAATAATCTAAGGCTCCTTGCTCCTATAGCAAGGAGTTTTTCTAAATAGGTAGGTGTAAGATGAGTAACTTGAAGAAAGCCGCGTTATGGTCAACAGGACTTGCTTTATTACTGAAATTATCAGGGTTCGTTCGTGAATCAGTAGTCGCGAATGAGTTTGGGGTATCAAATGAAACAGATGGCTACTACCTCGCTTTCAGTTTTATTACATTAGTGGTGGCCATGATATCTACAGGCTTCAATAATGTATTTTTGCCAATGTATATTAAACGTAAAAAAACAGGATTGGATACTAGTGAACAAAATGCGAATGCCCTCCTGAACTACACAATGGTCATCTTTGGTTTTATCAGTATTTTGGGATGGTTTTTTGCGAAACAGTTTGTTCCCGTCATTTATCCCAATATGAAGGCAGGCATAGAGCCATATGCCGTTGAAATGACTCAGATTTTCTTTGCATTCATGATGTTAATCGCGTTAACCGGACTACTGGATTCCTATCTTCAGTCCCGGCGCATATTTGTACCTTCACAATTAGCGAAGTTGTTAGCTACATTGATGGCAGCCATTTTTGCCATTTTCTTCAGTGATGTATGGGGAATTTATTCACTGGTCTACGGATTTGTATTCGGAACAATTTTAGGTGTGGTTATTCAGTTATACTTCCTAGGTCGTTCCGATTATAAATGGCGTATGGATTTCACAATGGAGCCGGATTTCAAAAAAGCCTTCATTATATTGATTATCCCTTCTTTATTGAACTCTGTGGTTGGGCAAATAAATCTGTTCGTCAATAAAGCTTTCGCATCTGGTGAGGGTGTCGCTGACGGTGCTGTTACTTATTTAAACAACTCCTCGCTTCTGATTAGCATACCAAATGCGATTTACGCGACGACTCTAGCCGCGATTATATTCACTTTGATGAGTGAACAAACGGAAGATATTAAGAAATTTAAAGATACTTTTTTCCGTGGTATGGAAATTTCTCTTGTTACGTTGTTACCAATTACGGTGGGTTTATTGGTTGTTGGTGACGCTGCTGTATCATTCATTTATGAGCATGGAAAATTCTCAGCGCAAGATACAGATAATACGTATATTGCCTTGTTATTTTACCTACCAATTATCGTTTTCCAAGGCATGCAATTGATTCTATCCAAATCGATGTATGCTCGCGGAAAAACAGCTGTTGTATTCCGAATCAGTGTCACTACAATTTTATTAAATTTCTTATTAAACTGGTGGTTAGTTGATGATTACGGCTACCCTGCACTCGCCGTCGCAGCGTCCGTCGTCAGCATTTACTACTTTACGGTGTCTATGATTGTGATTTACAGAGATTTAGGAATGTCAGAGTTTGCTCGATTTGCTCGTATGAGTGTCAGAGTAATCATACCTGCAGTCCTCATGGGGCTTGTGGTTTGGGGAGCTAAGATTGCTTTAGGTGCAGAGGATTGGTATTCGCTAATCCAACTAGCGGTGCTTGTGCCAATAGGGGTTATTGTATATGCTATGACTTTAAGAGTCACATACCCTACTGGATTTAATCGCATGTTAAGTATGGTTAAGAGATCAAAATGATGTAAAAAGGCTTTTGGCATTTTGCCAAAAGCCTTTTTACATTTAAACTTAATTAAATAACCAGTCATCTTTAAGGATATTCAATGACATTTACTACATCTGAGCGAATCCATCCATACTCTGCATCAATTCTATCAGAAATGATTTTATACCAATTATATCCGTCAGCACCTTTAACAGTTTCTACGATTGTCACGGGATAACCTAATGGATAACCCTTGCCAGTTTCATCCCCTTCAAAAACGCCAACATTACGAGCTTGATAGGTAAACAAAGTGTTAGAACTATCTTTTGCCTCTGGAGAAGTTCTTACGTTTATCGTTGTTGGGGATCCATATTTAGTAAAGCCTATTTTTTTATAGTTATGTAGGTCTTTACCGCCCATTTCTTTATCCATGCTATAGTAGCGATATCCCGCTTTTGCTCCCCAAGTTGGATCTGAAGCATAATTCACATTAAATCCTGTAGTTTTGTTTCCGAATGCTGCTCCTTGGTTTTTCTGAACATACGTCGCCTGAGGTTTTGGATCTATGTAATTCAAATTCCAAAACTTCTCTATTAATATTTTCACGCTCTCACTAGGTGTTGCAAACGTGCCTTGAGGAGGACAGAGTTTATTTAGTGAATCATATTTATATAAGCCAAATAGATTGTTACACTTTTGAGCAGTTTCACTCATTCCGTAATCACTTTCATGCATTCCAAGAGACAGAATCATTAATGCGTTTACTCGTTGAGTTTTTTCCACTTCCTTTAACTGCTGACCTAAACCAATTAGTTTAGATTTGGTAGTGGCATTTGCATATCTGATGTCTACCTTTTCTTTTTCAGCCAACACTTTCATAATATACGCATCAATCTCTTGAGCTGTGTAATTGGTTTTAGTTCTTGCGGAGAGGTATTGGAAATAAGGTACATTTATACCAACACTAGCTCCAGTACTGTTAGAAAAATGAATGCCATCATGGCTATAATAATGTATACCTTGATCCATAAACTCTGGCGCTGGACCTACAATATAACTTGTCAGGCTATTTTTATTATGATACATAATAAAGTGTATTAGCGTCCCGTAACTACTCACTTTGTAATGATCTCTTTTCTCTTTAGTTACTAATGACAGAGGAATCATTTCAGTTTGAGAATGTTTCACATAACCGATTGTTGCACCGACTTGAACCTTAATATACTTCTCATTCGAACCAATATATCGCATTTCACGACCATGCTCAATATAAGTTACTTGCTTTGTAAATTCCGGATCTAAATAAACAGTGGTTACCTCACGTTCGATTCCTTTGAAGTTATTCCCATAGGCAATTCCTTGTTTAACACGTATTATTTCACTGCCATTGTACATGACTTGGTAGGCAGTTGAATTATTAAATGCCATTGCCGCATCATTGTATTCTGTATATATTTTACTAACTCTTTCTATCTTTCCATCTTGAATACTTGCTAATTGAAATCCTGATGCTGGATCAGTTGGCTCACCTGGATTTCCYCCCACAGGTGGCACATAGCTCTCTTTCGCTTCTAAGAAACGTACGATAAATGCGGCAGCCTGCGCTCTAGTCGTATTAGATTTTGGTTCAAATCTCATTGTCCCATCGTCATTCGGAATACCGTTTATAATTCCGTAATTAGTTGCATGAAAAATTGCTAATTTCGTTGCTGATGTCATTAAACTAGCATCTGAAAAAAGTGTTTCCTTTTTTACTAATTCCATTTTACTGTAGATCAATGCATTTTCAATGGTCAAAGCAACTTGCTCACGTGTAATCAAGGCATCAGGATTAAATCTATCTGACGTTACGCCTTGCATAATACCTGCACCAGCCACAGCATTAACTGAAGTAGCCAATGTCATATTTGGTGTAACATCTTTAAAAGTGGCTTGTGCTTCAGGTAAATTCAAAGCCCTTTTTATGAATGCTGCAAATTGAGCACGTGTTACTTGTTCTTCTTGGCCGTATTTTCCTTCTCCATAACCTAACAAAATTCCCCGTTTAACAGCTTCTCTCATCTCAGGTGCTAAAGTACCGGTAATATCATCATGGCTATCGGCTTTTACTTTTTGTGTCGTCAATAACATCGTAAATGCCAACGTGAACATGACCACAAGAAGCAAACCCTTCTTTATATGTTTCATTCTCATTTCCTCCAATTATTGTGACTATTTCCATTTTAATAGAATAATTGGTATAATAAAAGGTTTTTTGGGTAATTATAAAATAGATAAAGATTTTTACCCATAAAATGGAACAAAATGAAAAGCCATTCGTCTAAACTAGTACGAATGACTTCTTATTAATTAAAAGGTTTAACCCTACAAAATTTGGGGATATTAATAATAAAAAAAGCCATTTGCCTTATTAGACAAATGACTTCGAACATAATATTATTTTGCCATTTTAGCGCTGTACACTGCTGCTGAGAATTCAGCACGAGATGCTTCAGCATTAACTTTGTAATACGATGTTTGGAAAACTGTTGTTTGGTCAATTGTTTTTAATGCAACAATTGGATCGTGAGCCCAATACGTTTTTGGAACATCATTATATATAGAGGCCGTGTGAACTTGATTTTCTGTTGCAGCAGAAATTTTGAATGCACGGTCTAAAATTACGGCTAATTGTGCTTTTGTTAAAGAATCATTCATTCCAAATCTTCCTGAAGTATAACCACTTAATATACCTGCTTCGTTCATTGCCGCTATATCTTTAGCAAAAGTATGATTTGTTGGAACATCAGAAAATCGAGATTGATTTTTAGGCGTTAATTTTAATACTCTATTTACCATCGCGGCAGCTTGTCCACGGGTAACTTCAGCATTCGGACGGAATTGTTGGTTTTCAAAACCATTGATTACACCATCCATATTTAGTTCCTTAATTGCTACATAGGCTGGATGCGTTGATTTCACATCCGTGAAATTACCATTTGTTACGGGTGGTGTAGATGCAACTGATGCACTTCCAATTCGTTTAGCACCCATATAATATTTTCCCCAGTAGTATGGGTCGTTTATGCTCGCTATTGCAATTCCTTTAGAAGAAGTTGCTGAGATAAATTGGCTATTTCCAATATAAATTCCTACATGAGATGTGTATCCCAAGTTATCGAAGAAAACTAAGTCTCCCGGTTGAAGATTTGATTTTGAAACAGAAGTGCCCTGTGAATATTGATTGGCAGCTGTTCTATTTAATGATATACCAGCAATATTTTTGAAAACATAAGATGTATATCCAGAGCAGTCAAACCCTGATGGAGTAATTCCACCATATTGGTATGGGACGCCCTGTAATGTTTTAGCGTAGTTCACGATTTCATTTTCTGTTGAAGCACTGGCTTGAGTCGTCATAAATGGCGCCACTGAGATCAGTAACACAGCGATGATCATCTGAGTAATACGTTTCTTCATTTTCCACCTCATGTAATTTTTGGAACCTAGACATAATATCTGGTTCATTTCTATAGTTTTAACAATCTATTTTAAATAATATCAGACATTTCATGATAGTTACTTTACGTTTAGGTTACAATTGTGTAACAATCGACAGAAAATTAAAAAACTCGAGGCGATAATCGCTTCGAGTTTTTCTTTTTTATTTAAAGACTGTCGGTTTTTGGGCTCTTGCTAAGAACACACTGTACGTTGACCTTGTCATTTTTGCATGAGGTTGGAATTGTGTTGTCGAAATACCTTTTGCTATTCCTTGTTGAACTAATGCCTGAATGGCTTCATAACTTGCCATGCCTGTATTCATATCAGAAAAATGTAAACCTTTATTAGGATCACTTGGGAACATGAATGCATTTTGTATGAGAATGGCCATCTCTGCGCGAGTCACAGCTTGATTAGGCTTAAATGTACCATCCGGAAAACCTGATAGAATTCCTTCTTCTAATGCAGACTGGATGTAGCCGGACGCAAAATTACCAGAACCTACATCTTTAAATGAAGTGACTCTCTCTTCCCCATTCAAATCCTTTGCTCGTCCAAGTAATGCTACTGCTTCAGCTCTTGTAATTTCTTTAGTGGGCTTAAATGATCCATCCTTATAACCATTCATTTGTTCTTTAAAGAACAAATAGCTGACATGACTTGAATACCACTGGGATTGATTCAAGTCAGTGAACGCCGGATTTTTTAATGTCACATTAACTTTTTCTGTTACAGCAGCTCCATTTTTCATTACAAAAGTAAAATTAAATGAATAAGTTCCCGCAGGACGATACAATTCCCACTTTGAGCCTGTCACTTCTTTTAGGGTAGTCCCATTTTCTGTTAGCTTCCAACTACTCACAGCATCTTTATTTTGTAATGTAAACAAGATCTGACCATTTGCTACTTTGGATTCCAAGAATGGTAGTTCTGTAATGATAGGCTCATAGGTAGCGACTCCATACCCAAACGTTTCATCTCGTCCTACTGCACCTAAATCCGTGGCTGTCACTTGCAACATTTGACGCAATTTTACATTTGATGCATTTGGGAATCGTTCTTTATAAAGTGCCAACACTCCGGTAACATGTGGAGCAGCCATAGAAGTACCTGATTGAGAAAAATAACCGTTCTTTAGGCCATCCGTTGTATCCAAATTTCTCGGATATGTACTAACTATAGATGAACCTGGTGCTGCAATTTCAACCTCTGGTCCACTTGATGATTCAAGCAATTTCTCGTTTGTTGCAGTTATAGCAGAAACACCGATGACACTGTCATATTTTGCGGGGTATTGAACACTATCTTTTTGCAAAGACTCTCCTTCGTTCCCAGCAGCGGCTACTAGCACCATCCCACTTTGATACGCTTTATCTAATACCATGCGTAGAGCTGGGTCATCCCCGTTAGTTGTAACACTTATATTTAAAATATCTATATCATTCTTAATGGCCCACTCTACACCAGCGACTAAACTCGCAGTAGAACCGCCTCCATTACGATTTAACGATTTAATTGCAAATAATTCAACATTTGGCGCTATACCTTGAATACCTGCATTATTCTTCAGCGCAGCTATTGTACCCGCAACATGTGTTCCATGACCGTTGTCATCATCGTAAGACACAGATTGTGGGCATCTTTCTTCTAAACTGCAAAAACCTCCACGAACAAACAAATCGGAATGCTCCGTGTCAATTCCTGTATCCAGAATACCTACCTTAACCCCTTTTCCTGTATAGGGTGTAACTTGTGTAGGCGTAACTTTAAGTTGTTTAAAGGATACTGGGACTGAATCCGCTGAAATTTGATAATCAAAATCTGGCAGGATTTGAACATTTGATGAATCCAGCTTAAGTTCATTCAGTTGTGAAGATGTTACTTCAATTTCCGCTACCGGGATAGTGTCGAATTCACGCAGTATCTTGTAATTATCGAGTAAATCTTTCTGACTTTCGTTTACTTTTACTAGAATGTGATGCGTTGTTTCCGCAACTACTTCATGATCGGGTAAACTACCAAAAAGTAAAAGCGTAGACAAAGCAATACTTCCAATGTATTTCACGGTATCGCCCCCTATCTCTTTTTCTCATTATACTTTTAATTGACTCATATGAAAAACGCTGATCTAAATTTTCTTTAGATCAGCGTTTTTGGTTTAATGAAGTTTAGGAGAAGGTTTGCCGTTTACCGTGTTATATAATGGCAACACATCTTTTCGCCCTTCATAGTGGTAGAAATAGTCAAGAGTTGCCATGAAGATAGCTTTTGCCATTTGGTCACGACGTGTAGATGATGCGATATACGCATTATCAGTCTTGTTATCGATAAATCCGATCTCTGCTAAAGCTGCAGGCATTGTATTCTCACGCAATACATAGTAGTTCCCAGCTCTAGCACCACGGTCTGCCAAATCCCATGCTTCCAGCATACGATTTTGAATATATTTGGCAAGAGCTTTGGATTCATTTACATATGGATTAGTTGCAGCTGTTTGATAATAATAAGTTTCTGTTCCATTTGCTGAACCATTCAGTGCATTTGCATGCATACTGATGAAAATATCACCATTGTTTTGCGAAGCAAATTTAGTACGTGCACCCAATTCAAGAAAAACATCTGTGGATCTTGTCAATTTTGCTTGAATTGGTGTTTTATCGAAATATGTCTTAATTGATTTGGAAATGCTCAAAACGACATCTTTTTCTTTATAACCAAACCCCTGAGCGCCGGGATCGTGTGCACCGTGACCTGGATCGATGATGACAACTAAATCGCTAGGTACAGTAGGTGGCGGTGTTACGACAGGAGGCGTTGGATTATTCGGATCTATTTGGATATATGAACTATGTACAAATCCTTCTTGTCCATTTACACGTATGAAAGACCAATCTCCAATTGAATATCCATATTCAACGACTTGTCCCTTGTTTACTTTTACCAAAGAAGGGTATTGTGTATTAGGACCAGTGCGGACGTTTAAACTATCAACATTTACATACATAGGACGGTTAAACGTTTGTTCATCAGACGTACGGAATTGACTATGAATTCCACGRGCTAAGAATACAGAGAAGTCTGCTCGAATAATCGTCTCAGATGCACCAAATGAACCGTCAGCATAACCTTGTGCAATTCCTTTTTCCATCAGACGAGAAGAAGCAATTGATACAGAGTTTGCTCCATAGCCAAATGAACGACTAATTAAAAGAGCCATTTCACCACGTGTCAAAGTTTTGTTAGGTTGGAATTGGCCATTAGGATAACCTGAAATAATCCCCTTATCTACCATTTGTTGAATATATCCAGATGCAAAATAGTTTGAAGAAACATCTGAAAAGGATGTTGGTTTTTTCTCTCCATTCAAACCAAGTGCACGCCCTAGCATAGCAGCAGCTTGTCCACGCGTTACTTGTTGGTTCGGTGAGAAGGATGTCGAAGAAATTCCGTTCGCAATTCCTCCTTCTACTAAATAATAGATTTCCTCTTGGGCCCTATGGGTAGTTCCAACATCACTAAATGATGTGTTAGCCGAAGCTTGTGTTACAGGAAATCCTAATCCAATGAATAATGTAGCAAAGACAGCATACAACCATATTTTTTTCAAATCGCAAAATTCTCCTTTTTCTGTGTTGTAACGAAATCGTAACATAAAATTTGCCAAATGCCTATGTTTCTATTGGTCTATATTTCACCAATAATCGACTTTTCACTCTAGTTTGCTGTATTTTAATAGGCGAATATAAATTACAAAAGACCTCACTCTGTGAGGTCTTTTGTAATTTAGTTAATGAATTTGACAGATTGTAAGAAGTTATAAAGAATTTTTGCCATTTGGCCACGTTCAGTATCATGTGAAGGACCAAACGTTCCATTGCTGTAACCGTTGATGTATCCAGCTTGATAAACTTTTTGAACGTGTGGTCGTGCAGTGTTACCGATGTAACGGTAATCTGTAAAATTCGTAATCTTTTTAGTTGTGTCTACTTTAACGCCATCAGTGCGAAACGAGGATCTCAATCGTTTCTGATGTAACAGTTGCTTCTATTAAACATAAATATGAACCCGTTATGTCGAGTCTGCAATCTCAGGCAAATAGCCGTATTGATGCATTAGTTGGTCGTGAATATTCAGAGTAACAAGAAAAAAAGTAAATGGAATCAATTAACCACGCTAGCTAACATCTACTTTCGGCTGTTTCGGAATTGGAAAGCCGCGGGCAAAGTATTTTACTCAGTAATTTCAGGTATTGAAAAAGAACATGTAGCAAATGGCTATGGAGAGTCACACGTTAGAAGTCAAATTGAGGACTATGAAGCTGCAAAAGAAGCTCGACGTAGTGCACTATTAGATAAGGCAATATATATTTAATACTTCTTCCTGACCAAATACCGGTTAGGATTACCTCTTATTTAAAATACAATGACATATCCTCACTCATTTCATCCTTTCAAAAAACAATAACCCCGACATCAAAAGATGCCGGGGTTATTACAATTTATTAATTTACTTAATTATTTAGCTGCAGGAGCAGGAGTAGCAACGTCAACGATGCGACCTTCTACTTTTGGATCAACTTTATCCAATGTCTTGATGTAATCGATGAAGCTTGTGTAATCAACGATACCTGGTTCAGACACACGACCTTCATTGTAAGCCGTTTTGAACATTTCGTAACCGTCTCCACCTTTAGCAGTGAATGTGTTAGTTGCTACGAAGTAGTTTTTCGCATCTTCAAGAGCCACATATTCAGTTCCAACTTTAACTTGAACTTTTGTTACACGTTTGCCCGCTTCTTTTGAACTATCATACTCAAACTTCATGCCAGATACGTGTAAGAATGCACCGTTTTCTTTTGGTGCTTGAGACACTGAATGTTCCAAAGCAGCTTTGATTTCAGAGCCTTTAAGGTCTAGGATTGCCAATGCATTACCAAAAGGCATAACTTTCAAAACTTCACCAACTGTAATGTCGCCCGCATCGATTGAACTACGGATACCCCCTCCGTTTTGAAGAGCGATTACCGTATCTTTATTGATGCCTTTTGCTTTTGCAAGCATACCGTCAGTCATCAAGTTTCCAAGGTTTGTTTCATTGAAGCGAACACTTGACTTGCCTTCTGTATCACCAGCACGTTGTCCATCTAACATCGCCACTGCAGTTGTACCTGTAGATTGAGTTTTAATAGCTTCAACTTCTGCTTTATAAGGAGCCAATAATTTCACAGCGCCTTCATCAGCAGCAAAGTTTTCAGCTTTCATTTCTAAATATTCTCCAGCAAAGACTGAAACTTCGCCTTTTTTGTTGAAAGTAACATCAAGAGTTCCTAATAATTTACCATATTCATTTGCCGTTACGATAACTGTTGGAGCGTCGAACGCTTTAGATACTACCGGAGCAGAAATTTTCGAATGTGTATGGCCACCAACAATAATATCGATACCTTCAACTTGTTTCGCTAATTCCAAGTCATTATCAAATTTCAAGGAATCATCTAATCCAAGATGAGTAAGTGCGACAATTTTATCTACGCCTTGTTCTTGAAGTGCTTTTACAGACGCTTTTGCTGATTCAATGTAGTTTTTGAATTCAACTTTCCCTGTTGAAGAAATTGTTGGTGTTTCTTCAGTTGTTAAGCCAAACACACCGACTTTTTCACCATTAACATCTAAAACCACACCATTATAGATTTGTCCATCTTTGTATGATGAAGCGTAAGTTTTTGATTGAAGTCCGTCAAACAATGGGTCTTTCGAGAAATCCACGTTAGCAGATACTAATGGGAATTTTGCATTTTTGATGAATTCCGTTAAAGACTTGTGGCCATCTTTTGAAGATCCCAAATCGAATTCATGATTACCAAAAGTCATGGCATCATAACCAAGGTAGTTCATCATTTCAACGTCTGCAGCGCCTTCAAATGCGTTGAAGTAAAGATCTCCAGAGAATACGTCACCAGCATCTAGTAAAATATTGTTTTCATTTTCTGCACGTACTTCTTTAATTGCAGTAGCACGGAATGGAGCTGTTTCTAAGTAAGCATGTGTATCATTTGTATGCATGACAGTTAAATCATAGAAACCAAAATTTTCTTTTGCACGATCAAGGAACAACGCAAGTTCACCACGTCTCACTGCGTACCATGAGCCATACTTTGTTTCTGTTTGTCCATTTGTAATTCCAGCTTTAACAAGTGCATCAACATATTTTGCAAATCTAGGATTTACATCTGTAAATTTAGTCTTTGTAACGCTCTCATCGATTGGTAATTTAGCAGCATTTGCTAATATCTTAGAAGTTTCATCACGAGTCAAATCGTCATAAGAGCCAAACGATTTATTCGTCTTACCGTTTACAATCTTCGCTTCTACCAATGCATCAACTGCCCATTTTGCACGAGCTGGTACATCAGTAAATCCAGAGCTCTTATACTGTCCGTCTTCAGAAAAACCTAATGCACGTGCAACTTGAACCGCTGCATCTACTCGGTCAATGTTTTTGCTAACACCGAATTGTGTATCAGATAGTCCTTTAGATATACCGCTTCCAACCAAAAAGTTAACCGCATCACTATATTTCTCACCTACATCAGTGAATTTCACTTCGTCAGCTGATGCAACTGGTGCAAAAGCCATAGCTACGGCCGCAGCAGTAACAGTAGTAGCTAAGAATTTCTTATTAGACAATTTCGACATGTACAAATTTCCTCCTTCGAATATGTAAGTTATTAGGTAAAAACTCTTACTCTATTAATTTTACCAATATTCCCACTAATAATATAGTTTATTTACAAAATCTTCATATTTATTTGTAAGCGTTTACTTAACGTATAAAAAAGAAGCCCATTTTAAATGGACTTCTTTATCTTAGACCTATACTTTTTAATGAAATAAATAGAGATTAATGCCAAGCCCGCACCAAATGAATCCAACAAAACATCATCTATGGTTGGTGTCCGCCCGCCAGTCAGAGATTGATGAAATTCATCCGCAATTGCCAGAACTACTGTAAGAATGAATGCCAGCCTGAAGCGCCCGACCATGATATATGTTGCAATAGCAAGCGCCCCAAACGACACAACATGTGCTCCTTTTCTGATTAGAAATTCAATAAATGCATGGTACCCACGTTCTTCCACAGAAACGATTGTCCCCCAATAAGGAATTTGCAAAAGAGATAAACCACCCTTAAAAGGTTCGTTCGGGAGCCATCTCATGAGGTCAGGAATCAACGATTGTTCTTCATAGGTTTGAGCAGAAGAATAAAATTGTACCGATAGGATAAGGATAAATGGAATATATTTTTTCATAGTTCCCAGTTTAGCACACTTCCTATTAAACTAGTCGCAGAAATGAAACGACTTGCGTAGGGTTGTAAATCGATTTATACGGTTATCTACATTTCGCCTGACTATATTTGTATTTCGAGATGCTTTATCTCGAATTCGTGGTGTGTTATCTGGAATTGGTATCAAAGTAAATTGTTATCTAGATTTCGTGCGACGTTATCTGTATTTCGTGCTGACTTATCTAGATTTCTATTAGCGTTATCTAGAATTCGTGGTGTTTTATCTGGTAATGGTATCAAATTAAATTGTTATCTACATTTCGTCCGACGATATCTGTATTTCGTGCTGACTTACCTAGAATTGGTTACACCTCTATCTACCTGCCTAACATAGAAAAATAGCAGTCTAAGTTAGACTGCCACATTGTTTTTCATATTTATTTACTTGAAAACATATGAACCCAATAGATTCGGCCATTGGAATCTTTCTTTATTCCTGCACCGATATTGGTATAGTCTTTGTTTAAAATATTGGCTTTATGACCTGGTGAATTCATCCACGCAGTTACAACTTCCTGCGGTGTTCGTTGACCATATGCAATGTTTTCTCCGAAGCTGCTATAACTATAGCCGAACTTCTCAGCCATATCCCAAGGCTTCCCATACGTTGGAGAGATATGATCGAAATAATTGTTTTTTACCATGTCTTCCGCTTTTACTGTAGCTATTTTAGATAATGGTGCCTCTGCCACTAATGCAGGAAGACCCGCTTTCGCGCGTTCAAGATTCACCAAGTGAATGGTTTGTTTTGCGGTATCGTCAATTGCAAGCGTGGAATCGACATAGACTTTATTTGTGCTGTCATACTTAATCACACCTGTATCTCGTTTTTGATCCCAAGTCATCGCACGATCGATGAAGACCGACAATTGCGCTCGTGTGACTTTGGCGTACGGACTGAAATAGTTCCATGAAACTCCTTCAGAAATTTTCACTTCCGCTAGCGTAGTAATGAATGGTTTCCAGTTGTCTTGTGGCACGTCTTTGAAAGTAACTTGGTGATTATCGTCAATTTTAATTTGGTATGCCACTACCAGAACTTTGGCCATTTGCGCACGACTCAATGGTGCATCAGGGTTAAATGTTGTCGCATTTGAAAAGATTCCTTTTTCAGTCAAAGCGCGTATTTCTTTAAATGCCCAGTGCGTTGAAGGTACATCTCGATAACTCGTTTTGAAAGTTGAATCAAGCGGTAGCTTTAACGCACTCGCCAATATTTTTGCGGCTTGTGCACGGGTAACTTGATTGTTCGGACCAAACGTCCCATTACTATATCCATTAATTATTTTTGCATTTGAAAGCTTTATAATTGAGCTATATGCCCAATGTTCCGTTGAAACATCCGGAAAACCAGCAGCTTGACTACTTGTCGGAACGAACAAAGTAATAGCGAGTAATGCCGCAACAATAAACTTTACGGGTTTCATTCTCCCACATCCTCTCCATATTACTCTACCAAAAAATAGAATACTTTTAATGAGGATAAGGAGGCGCGAAAATAAAGCTATGATATTGGAAAATTGTTGAAATTTGAAGGGATTTTCATGTTGGTGTAGGGTAATAAGTTTTAATAAATCTTGTGAGATATCATTATATTTGATAAATTCATAAAAAGGAGATGATTTTTATTCAACTAAATCGAGATATTCCTGCAGGATTATTTGCTCTTCGGCGATTGCATCGTCGATTATCGGTAAATCACCCCCAATTTACCGACATTAATCAAGATTTGTATAATTCCAATGCAGGTCATGCTGGAGAAGCATATATTGATTCTGTCTTATCGACCATTCACTTCCCTATCCCCCATATATTACTTCCCAATATTCGAATCCATGAAAAAGACATTCCTTCCACCCAAATTGATATTTTAATATTCACAACCGCTTATGCATTAATAATAGAAGTAAAGAATTGGAGTGGAACAATATCCTTCCAACAAGTCGGACAAGTGTTACAAACAAAAGATGGCATCGTAAGATCAATGGATTGTCCTACCGTCCAAGCAGATTATTATGTCGGGAATTTGCTAGATTGGTTTGCAAAGCATGATACACAATTACCTGTACATCGAATTGTCAGTTTCCCCTTTGCTTCCACCTTACTAATTGGAGCTGAGAATCGGGGTATTCATTTTGCAAAAGAGTTACCTATAATTCTTCGGAAATTAAATAAGCTCCCGCAGCAACTTACTCATTATCAATTTCAAACACTTTCTAAGAAATTACAAGAAGCAAATCGACCTTTCGAACACGCAACTGCATGCCAAAAATATGGAATACATCCCTCCGATCTTCTGAAAGGAGTTTTCTGCCAGAAGTGTGAGAGCCGCTTATTGAAAAAAAGTAATCGAGTATATGTATGCCCCTCATGTCTTCATATTCCTGACAATCCTTTTTACGATACGATGATAGATTGGTTTACATTGGTCGGCAATCAGATTACCAATAGACAATTACGTTTATTTGCAGGTGTAGACAAATCCTATTCGGTCGGTTATTTTATGAAAAAATCAAACTTCCCTTACTCAGGTCAGAATAAGGGAACAATCTATCATGTAAGTGCTGAAGAAATGCATCGCTTTCTATCCAAAAAGGAAAAAGCTTGCTTCCGGGAATGACCGGAAGCAAGCTTTTTTATTGTAAGTAAGAGCTATTGATTGATAAACTTCACGCGATTTGCTGTGCAAATGCATACTTTTTGCGCGTCAGAAATTTTCGGTTTTCATGAATTTTAGATATGAATACTCGATTTCTAGATAAACACTGGCCAATTTGAGATATCCCTTTCTGAAATGTAGATATCACCCGACGAATCCTCGATATCCACCCGCGAATCCTTGATTCCAGCGATAAGCCCACAGCAACGTGCCATTTGCGATGCAAATGGCACCATCTCAGCGCGTTTGAATTGTGCGGATTTCGTGAATTTTAGATATCTGTATTCGATTTCTAGATAAACACTGTCCAATTTGAGAGATCACCTATTGAAAAGTAGAAATCACACGAAGAATCCTCGATATCCACCCGCGGATCCTTGATTCCAGCGATAAACCCACAGCAACGTGCCATTTGCGGTGCAAATGGCACCATTTCAGCGCGTTTGAATTGTGCGGATTTCGTGAATTTTAGATATGAATACTCGATTTCTAGATAAACACTGACTAATTTGAGATATCACCTATTGAAAAGTAGAAATCACACGACAAATCCTCGATATTCACCCGCGAATCCTTGATTCCGGCGATAAGCCCACAGCAACGTGTCATTTGCGGTGCAAATGACACCATTTCAGCGCGTTTGAATTGTGCGGATTTCGTGAATTTTAGATATGAGTACTCGATTTCTAGATAAACACTGTCCATTTCAAGATATCCCTTTTTGAAATGTAGATATCACCCGACGAATCCTCGATAAACACCCGCGAATCCTTGATTCCGGCGATAAGCCCACAGCAACGTGCCATTTGCGGTGCAAATGGCACCATTTCAGCGCGKTTGAATTGTGCGGATTTCGTGAATTTTAGATATGAGTACTCGATTTCTAGATAAACACTGTCCATTTTCAGATATCACCTATTGAAATAGAGATATCACCCGACGAATCCTCGATATCCACCCGCGAATCCTTGATTCCGACGATTAACCCACAGCAACGTGCCATTTGCGGTGCAAATGGCACCATTTCAGCGCGGTTGAATTGTGCGGATTTCGTGAATTTTAGATATCTGTATTCGATTTCTAGATAAACACTGTCCAATTTGAGATATCACCTATTGAAATGAAGATATCACACGACGAATCCTCGATATCCACCCGCGAATCCTTGATATCCCCAGTTGATATCCTCAGCTGATATCCTCAGCTGATATCCTCAGCTGATATCCTCAAAATCATTACAAAAATCCCCCACTCTATCAGAGAGTGAGGGATTGGGTCAGGCTTCTATTTTTTCCAAAAGGACTTTTTTTACTAAATTCTCGAGTAACTGTGGCAATTCAACGAATGCACTTTGGATGTGCAACCGCTCCGTACGTTTGTGTGCGTCTTTTCCGAAGGGTCCCACGTTGAGAACTGGAGCTTTTAGATTTCGCATTTCATTAAAGGGTATGGAGTACGTATCGCCCCATACAGGTGTGTTGGCTTCAAACACCTGCCATCCCCCAGTTGTATCTTCGTAGTTCACGTAACTCAAATCAGAAATTCCATTAAAATAATGAATCTGTTCAATCGCTTGATTAAATTCCGACTTACCTAGCTCTTTTATAAATTCCATACACTCTTCCACTAACGGATCGTCACTCGTATTGACTGCAGGATAATACGGTGGTGCAAAAAGGAGTACGATTGCAGGTGCCAACTCCTGACATTGAATCATCAGTGTATCAACGATTCGGAATGATTTTTCACGATCATCCAATTCCTGTTGATCCCGAACGGTCGTTTTGACTAATTCTACATAATCGTAGCCAAATTTCGAAACTGCGTGATTCATCAATTCCTCGTACTTCAATACCCGTATCTCACCAACTGGTGCTACATCCTCACGAGTACAAATCGCTTGATAACTTGCGTTGCACTCAGCCGCAGCTTCATTCGCTACACATTCAAAAATCGACATGATTTCAGCAGCATTGCGTTTCATCAGAAACACATTATATAATGCTTTCGCACGATACGGTGTCTGCGCTGAATACTCCATTTTCAAATCTTTTTGCTGAATGGTTACGGGTAATGGGGTCTTCTCACCTAAAACAGTTTCCTGAAATAATGGATTATATTCCATACGCTGTGTTAAAAATGAAGCAATATAATTGGCCGTAATTCCACTAAGCGGTTCTCCCACATGTGTCTCCATACCGTAAAAAAGGGCTGACGGCATGATTTTTCCGATGGATCCCGAATACAAATAATATTTATCATCACCCGGTTGTTGTGCGAAAACGGGCTCGCTGTTTAAAAATAGCTTGTATGTGAGATCATGTTGCTCACGATATTCATTCAATTTGGACACAGCCGCTCTCATTCCAGAGCTGTTTACTTCTTCGTCTGGAACCGTCAATAACAGGATATTGACCGGCCATTGTTCATGACATGCTTTTTCGATGAGGCTCATATGTAATACTAGCCCCATCTTCATATCCATCGTGCCACGACCAAATAAATAATTACCTGATTCCAAATCAAGTCGGGCGTCTTCAGGCAATTCTTCTTTTACATCATGCAAGGCTTTCGTCAACATTTCCGGTTCAAAAGCCAATGCTTCGAGGTCACCGTATTCTTCGGTATTAACCGTATCGAAATGACTGATTAGCACAATCGTTTCTTTCGCTTCTGGATGTTTATATAAAGCAGTGAGAAACTTCCGACCAAGATCTGCCTCGCTTAATTCAATGTTGTTATAATGATCTTGGAAGTATGGAATATCCTGCAGTTTAGCTTGAACCTTAAACGGAAATTCTCGTTCTCCATCTGATAGCGTCATACTTTTCCAACTGACTACTTCACATAACAAGGTACGGAGTGCTTCTGGTGTTGACCACATAAGTTCTGTCATGATGTATTCCCCCTGTTTTTAAGACAAATATCTTTTAATGGTGCCTAAACCTATACGATTTTACGTAATTCCCTTTGTTTTGAAATGAATGCTTCCATTCGATCCATTCCTTTTTCCAATACCGGCATTGCATATGCATATGAAATACGAAGGAAACCTTCACCATATTCACTGAAGGCACTGCCTGGCACACATGCAACGCCTCCTTCTTTCAACAGACTTGTTGCAAAATCAAAGGACGTCATCCCGAATTCTTTAATAGAAGGAAAAATATAAAAAGCGCCATTCGGTTTAACCACATCAAGTCCCATATCAATCAGTCGGCCATATACGTAATCACGGCGGACAATGTACTCTTTATTCATTTCAGCAGGAACATCCCTGCTGTTGCCAAGCGCCTCGATTGCTGCATATTGGCTCGGAACCGGTGCACAAACGGAATTGTATTGATGAATTTTAATGCAATGTTGCATAAGTGCTTCAGGACCTAATAAAAATCCGATGCGCCAGCCTGTCATAGAGTGAGATTTTGATAATCCGTGAATGAGGAACAAACGGTCTCTTAATTCTGGATACGAACCAAATGAACGATGTTCGCCAGAAAAAGTGTTTTCACTGTATATTTCATCGGACAATACATAGATTTCCTGCTCTTTCAATACATCCGCCAAGGCATCCATTTGCTTGGAATCAATGGTGACTCCTGTCGGGTTTGATGGGAAATTGAATAGAACTGCTTTCGTCTTCTCGCTAATTAAAGCTTTCAGACGTTCGGGAGATGGTTGGAAGTCTGTATCTGAAGTATCTAAGTACTTTACCTTTGCACCACACATGGTAATGATTGGAGCGTAACCTGTGTAGCATGGCGCTGGCAAAATCACTTCGTCTCCTTCTTCCAGGATGGTTCGGAAAACCACATCAATGGCTTCGCTTGCACCTATTGTGACGATAACTTCAGTTTCCGCTTTATATGAAAATTCATATTTCTCCAAGAAAAAGCGACCGACCGCATTGCGCAACTCAATCATGCCGGCATTATGGGAATACCCAGTCAAGTCATTTGAAATAGCAGCAATCCCTGCTTGTTTGACGGCTTCAGGTGTTGGGAAATCTGGTTGGCCAATCGTTAAATTCACTGCGTCAGGATAATGTACAAGCTGATTGGAAAACTGACGGATGCCTGAAACGGCAATTTTGGTAATGCGTTCATTTATCGTAAGTGGCATGGAATCTTCAACCCTTCTCATAGTAATGAAGAAATCTTCTTTCAATATTATCCATATGTTCCAGCATCCCATTTATGGCACTAGATACGTCTTGTTTTTCAAGAGCGTTGACGATGTCTTCGTGCTCCCCACTTGCTTCCATTGCAGAAACGGGGTACGTATTCGCGAGGATTAAAAAGGCACGATTAACGCCAGTATTGATGGTATAAATCATTTCACATAATTTTGTATTAGGATTTTGATCAGCCAATAATAGGTGAAACTCCCGATCCAGTTCAATAAATTCATGAAAGTCATTTTTCTCCGCTGCCCGTTTTTGAAGCTTAAGATTACTTTTCAGAGATTTAAGAAATTCGGGCGTTGTAAATTTGGCAACTTGCTCAATATTGTACGTTTCGAGTAACTTACGGACTTCCATATGATGAAGTGCATCCTCTTTCGTGAAGGATGAAACACTCGCCGGTTTGCCAGTTTGTAAGACCACGAGTCCATCAGTTGCTAACCGGCGAATTGCTTCCCGAAGTGGTGTACGACTTATGCCCAATTCCAAGGCGAATTTTTCTTCACGCAGTTCTTCATTAGGCGCAAGAGTGCCCGTCAAAATGTCTTTGCGGATTAAATCATAGGCTTGATCCGCTAAAGAATCTGGTTTTTTTATCTTTCTCAACAGATGTCAACCTCTTTCAAAAACAACTTGTATTCTGTATACAGTATATGCGAATTATAACGTACTGGTGTCTCAAAGTATAGAGTGATTGTTTGATAAATTCTGTCATAATTTATCAAATGCAGACGAAGACAACATTGGATTATTA
>NZ_JBFUHX010000024.1:0-29701 GCF_056402175.1 Paenisporosarcina sp. P4_B8
TTCGCTGGGTAGCTATGTGTGGCCGGGATAAGTGCTGAAAGCATCTAAGCATGAAGCCCCCCTCAAGATGAGATTTCCCATTACGCAAGTAAGTAAGATCCCTCAAAGACGATGAGGTAGATAGGTTCGAGGTGGAAGCGCGGTGACGTGTGCAGCTGACGAATACTAATCGATCGAGGACTTAACCAAAATGAATTTGAATGGTTTTCAATGACCCGTTTATCCAGTTTTGAGTGAACAAACACTCAAAAAAGTCTAGTGATAATGGCAAAGAGGTCACACCCGTTCCCATACCGAACACGGAAGTTAAGCTCTTTAGCGCCGATGGTAGTTGGGGGTTTCCCCCTGTGAGAGTAGGACGTCGCTAGGCAAAGTAAGAAACCGGTACCTTCCGAGGTATCGGTTTTTTTGTTTTGTATTCTAAGCTTAGTACGAAGGTGTGCGAGAAAGAGGAGGAACAAAGAGTTCGAGGAAACGAAGGGATGAGACTCGGAGCGTATAATATACGCGAGACTCGAAGACCTGCGGTTGACGAAGAAATCTACCGTTCATCGTCTTTCGCAGCCTAGCGCCGATGGTAGTTGAGGGCGCCCCCTGTGAGAGTAGGACGTCGCTAGGCAAAGTAAGAAACCGGTACCTTCCGAGGTATCGGTTTTTTTGTGTTGTTCTTTAAGGGTTTTAACAGGAGCGTAGCGGAAACAAGACCATTAAGAGTTTTATAGCCATGTTTTAAACCCCACCCCCCTAAATGGGAGCCATTCCGCTGACGCTGCACGTCTCTTTTCTGTTGGAGAAGGATCACATATAGAAAGTCCATTAAAAGACGGTGTTGGTTCAGCAAGTAAACTTGCTCGTGAGATGAGTTTGAGCGATAAATGCTTCGATTTGAACGATAAATCTCTAGTTTGAGCGATAAAGTATCCAATCTGCACGATAAATCTCCAGTTTGATTGATAAATTTACAACTGTTGATTTTAAGCGAACGAGCATGTTTCCCCCGACTGTTTAACTTGGGTTATGAGACAATCGACTATCACAAACCCCTRAATGGTGGAGATTCTGCCGGTCGTGCATGGCTCTCTTCTATTTGATGGTATTTTCTTGAACATCCATTTGAATCAGCTGGTTCAAAGCGACTGGATGGCTTACTAACTAAAAGTAGTTTACATCTTTTCATTAAAGGGCAAATTTAATATAAGTGAAATTCAAATAGCTTCCTAGCATATCAGTCGCTTTTCGCTTTAACAGTAAATAGCTTTGTTTTAATGTCAATTACAGAAATTCCGCAAAATTTCTTGTATTCTAAAGGGTTCTCTAATAAGATAGGGGCTTAATGTTTTTTCATGAAGGGAAGTTTATTATGAGCAATGATGCACTTTTGATGGTATTAATCATATTTACTATAAATATTGTCTATGTTTCGTTTTTTACAGTGCGCATGATTATGACGTTGAAGGGTTATCGTTATTTTGCAGCGTTTCTTAGCACCATTGAAGTGGTTATATATGTTGTGGGTCTTGGATTAGTATTGGATAACTTGAATGAGATCCAAAACCTTATAGCCTACGCAGTTGGGTATGGAACTGGGGTCCTTGTTGGTACGAAAATAGAAGAGAAGATGGCCCTTGGTTATATTACGGTAAATGTAATTACGACTGAAGAAAATCGTACCTTGCCACGCCTTTTACGTGATAAAGGATATGGAGTAACTGATTGGGAAGCGAATGGTCTTGAAGGTAACCGTAAAGCGATGCAAATCCTGACTCCCCGAAAATATGAATTGAAACTGTATGCAACGATAAAAGAGCTTGATCCAAAAGCATTCATTATTGCTTATGAGCCGAAAACCATTCATGGTGGATTCTGGGTTAAAACGGTAAGGAAAGGAAAACTATTTAAATGAAGAAAAAGACTGTATGGTTTGAAGTTGCAGAGAATGAAACCATTGATGACTGTTTAAAACGTATGCAGACTGAAGGATATATGCCAACAGGGCGAAGGGAAGAGCCGATATTCCAA
The DNA here is from genome assembly GCF_056402175.1 of Paenisporosarcina sp. P4_B8. NCBI lineage: Bacteria > Bacillati > Bacillota > Bacilli > Caryophanales > Caryophanaceae > Paenisporosarcina > Paenisporosarcina sp. P4_B8. Next base: position 2,020 of record NZ_JBFUHX010000024.1, read on the forward strand.
GAAGTGAATGGAGAAATCGTCCCAATTCGTCAAATCATCCAATTTAAAGGTACGTACATCTCTGAATAACCTAAAAACTGGCGAAAAACCGAACGATATTGTTTTCTGAAAATTTATCGTTCGCATTTTTGCGTTGACTCGAGTCCTAATGGTTGTTAAAATATGAATAAGAACAACGATAATCCCCATATATGCTAAAGAATTGGCTTTAGCGTCTCTACCAGGTCACCGTAAATGACCGGACTATGCGGGAAAGCAACTTTTGGATGAAAATAAGGATGTGAGTCTGCATATGTATATGTCAGCCGTTCATAACCCCTTTTCTTTAAGTCCTCAAGTAAACTGCTTTTCATGCATAGTGAGCAGTTTATTTGGGGACTTTTTGTCAATAATGTCTAGCTTCAAGTACTTGCTCGTTGTCAAACTAGTGTAGCGCTTTAAGCTTTTCTATAAAGGAGCGATTTCAGATGAATGCAAAAATCGGCGTGATCATGGGAAGCTCAAGTGATTGGGAAACAATGAAACATACATGTGACATATTAGATGAACTTCAAGTCCCTTATGAAAAAAAAGTGGTGTCGGCGCATCGTACGCCAGATTTAATGTTTGAGTATGCGATGTCAGCAAGAACACGAGGAATTCAAGTGATTATTGCGGGAGCTGGCGGAGCCGCACATTTACCGGGTATGGTTGCAGCGAAAACTACGTTACCGGTTATTGGGGTTCCTATTCAATCAAAAGCATTGAATGGCCTTGATTCGTTACTATCCATAGTTCAAATGCCAGGTGGCGTTCCTGTTGCGACAGTCGCTATCGGCAAAGCTGGAGCAACGAACGCAGGATTGCTTGCTGCTCAAATGCTAGCAATGACCGATCAAACCTTAGCACACAATTTAGACTTAAGACGTGAAGCGACGAAGGACAAAGTATTTGAAAGCAACGGTGACCTCATATGATCAAAACCATTTCACCAGGACAAACAATCGGAATTATTGGTGGAGGTCAATTAGGTCGAATGATGGCGTTGGCTGCCAAGGAAGCCGGATTCAAAATTGCAGTGCTCGATCCAAGTATGGAATCGCCTTGCGGTCAAATCGCGGATATACGAATTGTTGCACCTTATAATGACCAGACGGCATTAGAAGAGTTAGCAGATGTCAGTGATGTCATTACGTACGAATTTGAAAATATTGATTATGAAGGACTAAAGCGTTTAGCTGAATATGCTTATATTCCTCAGGGGGCAGAACTTGTCCGTATAACACAAAACCGAATTACAGAAAAAGCTGAAATTTGTCAGGCTGGTGTACCGGTAGCAGATTATATAGTTGCGACAAGTATTGTGGAACTGAAAGCATGTATTAATGAAGTTGGTTTCCCTTGTATCGTCAAAACCGCATACGGCGGTTACGATGGCAAAGGTCAAGTGAAGCTCGAATCGCAAGCCGATTTAATACTGGCGGAACCATTATTCAATCATGGTGCGTGTGTTGCGGAAGCGTTCGTGCCATTCGTTAAAGAAATTTCAGTTATCGTACAGCGTAATGGAAACGGGGAAACCTATTGCTTGCCTGTAGGTGAAAATATTCATAAAGATCATATTTTACACGAAACGATTGTACCTGCTCGTGTAACTGAATCGATTCTGACACAAGCTACAGAAGCGGCAGAACAAATTGCTGATCATTTACAGTTAGTCGGCACTTTGGCAGTTGAAATGTTTGTGCTGAAAGATGACACGATTGTGATTAACGAGTTGGCGCCACGTCCTCATAACTCAGGACACTATTCAATAGAAGGTAGTACGATATCACAGTTTCATCAACATGTGCGTGCAATTTGCGGATGGCCTCTAAGGAAGCCTGTCCTGCATCAACCGACGGTCATGGTCAATGTACTTGGAGAACACGTTGTTCCTTTATCAAACGCGATCTCTAAATACCCAGACTGGTCCATTCATCTATACGGCAAAGAAGAAGCGAAAACAAAACGTAAAATGGGGCATGTGACCATTTTGACAAACGATATAAATCAAACGCTACAAGAAATCGAGCATTCCGGCATTTGGTCGGAATAGAAGGAGAACTATATGATAGAACGTTATACTCGCCCTGAAATGGGAGCAATTTGGACAGAACAAAACAAATACCAAGCATGGTTGGAAGTTGAGATTTTGGCATGTGAAGCATGGGCTGAACTTGGCGATATTCCAAAAGAAGACGTAGCGAAAATTCGTGCTAATGCTTCATTTGATATTAATCGCATTTTAGAAATTGAAGAAGAAACGCGTCATGATGTTGTTGCTTTCACACGTGCAGTATCTGAAACACTTGGCGATGAGCGTAAATGGGTACATTACGGACTGACTTCAACAGATGTAGTTGATACAGCTCTTTCTTACATCATCAAGCAAGCAAATGAAATCCTTCGTAAAGATTTGAACAATTTCGTTGAAATCTTGGCCAATAAAGCAAAAGAACATAAATTCACGGTCATGATGGGACGTACACATGGTGTTCACGCGGAGCCAACGACATTCGGCTTGAAACTTGCCTTATGGCATGAAGAAATGAAACGTAACGTAGAACGTTTTGAAGCAGCTGCAAAATCAATTGAAACAGGCAAAATGTCTGGTGCAGTTGGAACATACGCAAACATCGATCCATTTGTAGAGAAATATGTTTGTGAAAACTTAGGAATCGAGGCATCAAAAATCTCGACACAAACATTGCAACGTGACCGCCATGCACAATACATGAGCACACTGGCATTGATTGCAACGTCTGTAGAGAAGTTTGCAACTGAAATTCGTGGACTGCAAAAATCGGAGACACGTGAAGTGGAAGAATCATTTGCAAAAGGTCAAAAAGGATCATCTGCTATGCCACATAAACGTAACCCGATTGGTTCTGAAAACATGACTGGTCTTGCACGATTGATTCGCGGATATATGTTGACTGCTTATGAAAATGTGTCTTTGTGGCATGAACGTGATATTTCACATTCTTCAGCTGAGCGTGTCATCTTACCGGATGCAACAATCGCTTTAAACTACATGCTAAATCGTTTCGGAAACATCGTAAAAAACTTGACGGTATTCCCAAACAATATGAAACGTAACATGGACAGCACACTCGGTTTGATATACTCACAACGCGTTCTTCTTGCTTTGATTGACAAAGGAATGGCTCGTGAAGAAGCGTATGATACAGTTCAACCTTGTGCGATGGAAGCTTGGGAAAACCAAATTGCTTTCCGTGGTGTCGTTGAACAGAACGAAACCATTACTTCTCAATTGTCTAAAGAAGAATTGGACGATTGCTTTGACTATAACTACCATATCCAACATGTCGATATGATTTTCGAACGTCTCGGACTAAACTAATCGGGGGAATACACGTGGAAAAAGGTCAGCTTTTGTATGAAGGTAAGGCGAAACGATTATATACAACAGACAAAGAAGATATTCTTTTTGTGGAATACAAGGATAGTGCAACTGCGTTTAACGGAGAAAAGAAAGCTGAAATCGCAGGAAAAGGTACGTTGAATAACCAAATCACATCTTTACTGTTTGAAAAATTGAAAGCTGCAGGTATTGATTCTCATTTCGTTGAGCAATTATCCGATCATGAGCAATTAGTGAAAAAAGTTGACATCATTCCAATCGAAGTCGTGGTTCGCCAGGTCGCAGCGGGCAGTTTAGCTAAGCGCCTCGGACTGGATGAAGGAGTAGAACTCGCACGCCCTATCGTCGAGTTCTACTACAAAGACGACGAACTTGGTGATCCTCTCATTACTGAAGAGCACATCGAACTTTTGAACATCGCTTCTAAAGAAGAAGTACAAGCTCTTTATGATAAGGGATTACAAGTAAACGAGATATTGACGCAATTCTTCAAAGAAATCGGTGTTATTTTAGTGGATTTCAAACTAGAATTTGGCCGGGACAATGAAGGCAATGTATTGCTAGCTGATGAAATTTCACCTGATACGTGCCGCTTATGGGACGAAAAAACAAAACAAAAGCTGGACAAAGACGTGTTCCGCAGAGATTTAGGTCAATTAACGGACGCATACGAAATCATACTATCCCGTCTAGGAGGAATCACACAATGAAAAAAGTAAAAATCTATGTAACGCTTCGCGAAAGTGTATTAGACCCACAAGGTTCGGCCGTAATGGGAGCTCTGCATACAATGGGCTATAACGAAGTTGCAGATGTTCGTATTGGAAAGTACTTAGAAATTCAAGTGGATGATTCTGAAAGAAAGCTAGACGTGGTAGTTAAAGAGATGTGTGAAAAATTATTAACAAACACAGTAATTGAAGATTATCGGTACGATGTCGAGGAGGCTGTAAGCAAATGAAATTTGCAGTCCTCGTATTCCCAGGATCGAACTGTGATTTAGATATGTACCATGCAATTAAAGACGAGCTTGGTGAAGAAGCTGAATATGTGTGGCACGATACGAAAGATTTAAGTGGTTATGACGGCATTTTACTACCAGGTGGATTCTCTTATGGAGATTACTTGCGATGCGGTGCAATTGCTCAGTTCTCTAACGTTATGAGTGAAGTGAAAAAAGCGGCTGATGCTGGTAAACCAGTTCTTGGTATTTGTAATGGATTCCAGATTTTAACCGAAGCGGGTTTACTTCCTGGTGCTTTGCTACGTAATAAAAACTTGAAGTTTATGTGTCGTACCGTTGATTTGACAGTAGTCAATAACAACACCATGTTTACAGCTGAATATGCAAAAGACCAAGTGATTCAAGTTCCAATCGCGCACGGCGAAGGAAACTATAGTTGTGATGAAGAAACACTTGCTTCATTAAAAGCAAACAATCAAATTGTTTTCACTTATACTAACGACAATCCAAATGGCAGTGTTGAAGACATTGCAGGGATTATCAACGAACGAGGTAATGTCTTGGGTATGATGCCACATCCAGAGCGTGCAGTGCACGAACTAATTGGTGGTACAGACGGATTAGCGTTATTCAAATCTATCGTTAAACAGTGGAGGGAATCTCATGTCAGTCATGCTTGAACCAAATCCTCAGCAAATTAAAGAACAGAAACTATATGCCCAAATGGGTTTATCTGATTCAGAGTTTGAGATGGTCGAAAACATTTTAGGACGTCAACCGAACTATACGGAAACAGGATTGTTTTCAGTTATGTGGTCGGAGCATTGTTCTTATAAAAACTCGAAACCAATCTTACGTAAGTTCCCAATCACTGGTCCTCGCGTACTTCAAGGTCCTGGTGAAGGGGCTGGAATCGTGGATATCGGGGATGGACAAGCTGTGGTTTTCAAAATGGAATCACATAATCATCCATCTGCGATCGAGCCTTTCCAAGGAGCGGCAACTGGTGTTGGCGGAATCATCCGTGACGTTTTCTCAATGGGAGCCCGTCCGATTGCGATGCTGAACTCATTGCGCTTTGGGGAATTGACAAGTCCACGCGTTCGTTATTTGTTTGAAGAAGTGGTTGCAGGAATTGCAGGCTACGGGAACTGCATCGGCATCCCGACAGTAGGTGGAGAAGTTCAGTTTGACGACTGCTATGCAGGAAACCCATTGGTAAACGCCATGTGTGTGGGATTGATCAATCATGAAGATATTCAAAAAGGTGTCGCTTCTGGTGTTGGCAATACCGTTATGTATGTAGGGGCAAAAACAGGTCGCGACGGAATTCATGGAGCGACATTCGCATCGGAAGAGTTAAGTGAAACTTCTGAAGAAAAACGTCCGGCCGTTCAAGTAGGCGACCCTTTCATGGAGAAGCTTTTGCTTGAAGCATGTTTGGAGCTTGTAAAATCTGACGCCCTTGTAGGAATTCAAGACATGGGTGCTGCAGGATTAACTTCTTCATCAGCTGAAATGGCTTCCAAAGCTGGCTTCGGTGTAGAAATGAATCTGGATTTAATTCCTCAACGCGAATCAGGAATGACAGCTTACGAAATGATGTTGTCAGAATCACAAGAACGTATGTTGATTGTCGTGAAAAAAGGACGCGAAGCGGAAATCGTGGAGCTCTTTGAAAAATATGATTTGGATGCAGTCGCAGTCGGTCATGTAACAGACGATAAAATGCTTCGTTTGCTTCATAAAGGTGAAGTCGTAGCAGACGTCCCGGCAGATGCGTTGGCAGAAGAAGCACCGGTTTATCATAAACCATCAAGTGTGCCTGCTTATTACACAGAATATCAAGCGATGGAAAACGCAGAACCTCAAGTCGCTGATTATAAAGAAACGCTCATTAACTTATTGAAACAACCAACCATTGCTTCGAAGGAATGGGTTTATGATCAATACGATTACCAAGTACGTACGAGTACAGTAGTAGCACCAGGTTCGGATGCAGCAGTCGTTCGAGTTCGAGGAACAAATAAAGGACTTGCGATGACGACAGACTGTAACTCACGCTACATTTATCTAGATCCGGAAACTGGCGGGAAAATTGCGGTTGCGGAAGCGGCACGTAACGTTGTTTGTTCAGGAGCTAAACCTTTGGCGATAACGGATTGTCTAAACTTCGGAAATCCAGAAAAACCAGAGATTTTCTGGCAATTGGAGAAATCGGCTGATGGGATGGCTGCGGCGTGTTTGGCACTTGAGTCTCCTGTTATCGGCGGGAACGTATCACTATACAACGAGCGCAGTGGAGTAGCTGTTTATCCAACACCTACTATCGGCTTGGTTGGATTAGTTGAAGATTTATCACATGTAACAACACAAGATGTGAAAGAAGCTGGTGACTTGGTTTACGTGATCGGTGAAACGATGACTGAGTTTGGTGGCAGTGAACTTCAAAAAATGGTGGAAGGTCGTATTTTTGGCCAAGCACCTTCAATTGATTTAGATGTGGAAGTAACTCGTCAAAACGCTTTGTTGCAAGCAATTCAATCAGGCTTTGTGGCATCAGCTCACGATATTGCAGAAGGTGGCTTCGCCGTTGCATTGGCTGAAAAAACTTTCGGAGTACAAAACCTTGGTGTGGACGTAACTATTTCAGGTTCGGCTACCACAGCTTTATTCAGTGAATCACAATCTCGCTTCATCGTGACAGTGAAACCACAACATGCGGCAGCGTTCGAAGAAATCGTAAAAGATGCAGTGAACATTGGAACGGTTACATCAGATACGTCCGTCATCATTCGTAATGAACATGGCGAAGAGTGGGTGTCAGGAACTGTTGAGGAATTCCGATCTGCTTGGAAAGGAGCAATTCCATGCTTGCTGAACTCAGAGGATTAAACGAAGAGTGTGGCGTTTTTGGAATTTGGGGTGACCCAAATGCAGCACAGATTGCGTATTACGGATTGCATGCACTTCAACATCGTGGACAGGAAGGAGCGGGGATTGTCGTAACGGATGGTCATTCGCTTCAAGCGGTCAAAGGAGAAGGGCTTGTTAATGAAGTATTCAGTGCAGGCAAGCTTGATCATTTGCAAGGCTATGGTGCGGTAGGACATGTACGTTATGCAACTGCAGGCGGCGGTGGTATTGAAAATGTGCAACCTCTTTTATTCCGCTCGACAACTGGCAGTCTTGCGATTGCCCATAATGGTAATCTCGTAAATGCGAACCATTTAAAACAACACTTAGAGCGTCAGGGAAGCATCTTCCAGACCTCTTCAGATACAGAAGTATTGGCTCATTTAATTAAAAAAAGTGGCTATTCGACGTTTGAAAAACGCGCGAAGAATGCATTATCCCTACTTAAAGGTGCTTTTGCCTTCGTCATGATGACGGAAGACGAGATGATTGTCGCAAACGATCCAAACGGTTTGCGTCCATTGTCTTTAGGAAAACTGGGTGATGCCTGGGTAGTTGCTTCGGAAACTTGTGCATTCGATATCATTGGTGCCGAATGTATCCGTTCTGTGGAACCAGGTGAGTTTTTGATTATCAATAATGAAGGATTACGTGTTGAACGCTTTGCATTCCCTGCAAAACGCTCGATTTGTACAATGGAGTATGTTTACTTCTCACGTCCCGATTCGGATATTGATGGCATTAACGTTCATACGGCACGTAAGCGTTTAGGGAAAGAACTGGCAAAAGAAATACAAATTGATGCAGATGTCGTAACAGGTGTACCTGACTCGAGTATTTCAGCAGCAATCGGATTTTCTGAAGTTACGGGAATTCCGTATGAATTAGGATTGATCAAAAATAGATATGTCGGTCGTACTTTCATCCAACCTTCACAGGACTTGCGTGAACGTGGTGTTAAAATGAAGCTGTCGCCAGTTCGCCAAGTGGTAAACGGCAAGCGTGTTGTTATGGTCGATGATTCAATCGTCCGTGGTACGACATCTAGACGTATTGTAACGATGTTAAAAGAAGCGGGAGCAACGGAAGTGCATGTTGTCATTAGTTCTCCGCCTATTAAAAATCCATGTTTCTACGGGATAGATACGAGTTCAACTGAAGAACTAATTGCATCCAACAATAGCATTGAAGAAATAAGAGAATTGATTGGGGCAGATTCACTTACTTTCCTGTCAGTTGAAGGAATGGTTCGTGCAATCGGAAGAACGGATGAAGGTCCTGAAGCTGGACATTGTCTTGCTTGCTTTACAGGGAATTATCCGACTGAAATATACCCGGATACCATTTTACCGCACCAAAAAGAATTGGCTCGATAGGAGGCGACATGGATGTCAAAGGCATATGAACAAGCTGGCGTAAGTATTGAAGCAGGTTACGAGGCTGTAAAGCGAATGAAATCTCATGTGGATCGTACAGCTCGTAAAGGCATAATGGGGGCATTCGGTGGTTTCGGTGGGATGTTTGACCTGTCATCACTCGACTACAAAGAACCTGTTTTAATCTCGGGCACAGATGGCGTGGGGACTAAATTGAAATTGGCGTTTATGACCGATCAACACGATACAATCGGCATCGATTGCGTGGCAATGTGTGTCAATGATATCGTGGCTCAAGGTGCCGAACCTTTATTTTTCCTAGATTATTTAGCTGTTGGACAAGCAAAGCCTGAAAAGATTGAGCAAATTGTCAAAGGTGTAGCAGATGGTTGTGTACAAGCTGGAGCCGCACTTATCGGTGGAGAAACAGCGGAAATGCCTGGTCTTTATGAAGAAGATGAATACGATGTTGCTGGGTTTGCCGTAGGGGTAGCTGAGAAATCGAATATCGTAACAGGTGAAAAGATTCAACCGGGTGATGTCCTTGTTGGACTTGCTAGCAGTGGTATCCATTCAAATGGTTTTTCACTTGTGCGTAAAATTGTCTTTGCCGATCAAGGGTATGAAATAGATTCCTTAGTTGCAGGCTACGAACATTTGGGCCGTATTGGGAAAGCATTATTAAAACCGACAAAAATTTATACTAAACCGGTTCTTGCCATTCATGAACAGCTGGACGTGCACGGCATGGCACACGTAACAGGTGGAGGTTTTTATGAAAACCTGCCCCGCATGATGCCCGCAGGTCTTGGTGTCGAAATCAAACTGGGCTCATGGCCAGTATTACCAGTGTTTTCAATGTTGAAAGAAAAAGGGTCTCTGGAAGACCGTGATTTGTATAATGTTTTCAATATGGGCATTGGTTTCGTCATTGCTCTTCCTGAAGAACAAGCGCAACAAGCCATTCGACTATCAGTAGAAAACGGTGAAAATGCGTACGTGATTGGTCGTGTCGTAGCAGGTGAAGGTGTTCAATTTAATGGAACTCATGACGGGAGCCTGAACGATGAACAGTAAGCCAAAGGTGGCGATATTTGCTTCCGGAAGTGGGAGTAATTTTCAAGTCATCGTGGACGCAGCAAGAGCTGGTCAGTTACATGCTGACATCGTGGCTGTCGTTACAGATAAGCCACAAGCTTTTGTGGTGGAACGAGCTAAAACAGCTGGTGTAAACGTTGTGGCTTTCCGACCGTCAGATTTTGGGTCGAAAGTTGAATATGAAGAAGCCATCTTACAGGAACTGAAGGAGCTTCAGGTAGAATGGTTGGTGTTGGCTGGTTATATGCGTTTAATCGGCGATACATTGCTGAATGCCTTTACGAACCGCATCGTCAACATCCATCCTTCACTATTGCCTTCATTTCCTGGCAAAGATGCCATCGGTCAAGCTTTGGTACATGGCGTCAAAGTAACCGGCGTGACCGTACATTATGTAGATGCAGGGATGGACACGGGCCCAATTCTGTCGCAACAAGCGGTTGAAGTAGTAGAGGGTGACCGTGAGAAAACAGAACAACTTATACATGCGGTCGAACATGAACTCTATACAAAAACGTTGCATCAATTATTTAGCCGGTAGAGGGCCACAGGATTAAGCTTCAGAAAATGGGGCCATTCTTCCAGCGCCAGTGCAGCGCTAGAGTGGCACTTTACGCTTTTCCAAATTAGGAGGATTTTCTATGACAAAACGTGCGCTTATCAGTGTATCAGATAAATCAGGAATTCTTGAGTTCGCAAAAGAACTAGAGACGTTAGGGTATGAAATTCTATCAACCGGTGGAACAAAAGCGTATTTGCAGGAAAATGGAGTAGCCATTACACCTGTCGATCAAGTAACGAGATTCCCTGAAATATTGGGTGGTCGTGTGAAGACGCTTAATCCTATGATTCACGGAGGCCTTCTTGCCAAGCATGATGATGCCGACCATCAAGCACAAATGAATGAACATGGCATCGAGCCAATCGAGGTTGTTTGTGTAAACTTATATCCTTTCCGTGAAACGATCTCAAAACCGGATGTGACAGCTGACGATGCGATTGAGAACATTGATATCGGTGGACCAGCAATGTTGCGTGCCTCTGCGAAAAACCATGCTTATGTAACTGTCATTACAGATGCAGCGGACTATCCGGCTGTTTTGGAAGAATTGAAAGCAGCTGGCAAAACTACGATTGAAACGCGTCGTCGTCTGGCAGCAAAAGTTTTCCGTCATACTGCTTCTTATGATGCGTATATCTCAGGCTATTTAACTGACCTTGCAGGTGAAGAATTTCCCGAACAAGTTACCTTTACATATGAATTGAAACAACCGCTTCGTTATGGAGAAAATCCACATCAGAAAGCAGCGTTCTACCAACGTGCACTAGGATCGGATTTCTCCATCGCTTCTGCACAGCAACTACACGGGAAAGAACTTTCCTACAACAATATCCAGGATGCCAATGCAGCCATTCAAATCGTTAAAGAATTTGAGCTGCCGGCTGCTGTCGCTGTCAAACACATGAATCCATGTGGTGTCGGAATTGGTGAAACCATTGCTGAAGCATTTGGCAAAGCATACGAAGCAGACAGTATGTCCATTTTTGGTGGCATTGTTGCCTTAAATCGCGAAGTGGATACCGAAACGGCGGAACAACTTTCAGATATCTTCCTTGAAATCATCCTTGCTCCTTCTTACTCTGATAAGGCTTTGGAGATTTTGACGAAAAAGAAAAATATCCGTTTACTAACAATTCCTTTTGAACAAAACAAAAAGGATAAATGGAATACCGTTTCAATCGAGGGTGGCTTGTTGATGCAAGAACCTGATGCTCATGGTTTCGCACAAGCGGACGTCCGCGTCGTAACGGACCGTGAACCTACGGAAGAAGAATGGGCAGCACTGAAGCTCGGATGGAGTGTCGTAAAACACGTGAAATCCAATGCGATTGTTGTCACAGATGCACAAATGACGCTTGGCGTTGGAGCTGGGCAAATGAATCGTGTCGGTGCTGCTAAGATTGCGTTAGAGCAAGCGGCAGAAAAAGCACAAGGTGCATCACTTGCTTCAGATGCCTTTTTCCCTATGAATGATACCGTTGAAACAGCTGCTAAAGCAGGAATCACCGCCATTATTCAACCAGGTGGATCTGTAAAAGACGAAGATTCAATTGCGAAAGCAAATGAATACGGAATTGCTATGGTGTTTACAGGCGTACGTCATTTCAAACACTAAGAGGAGGAGAACTTAATGAAAGTACTCGTTATTGGTAGTGGTGGGCGTGAACACGCTATTGTACGTCAATTCAACAACTCTCCATCTGTAACTGAAGTGTTCGTTGCACCAGGTAATGATGGCATGAGAGAAGATGCGACCTGTGTGGCAATCGAAGCACTTGAATTTGATATGCTGGTTGCTTTCGTTCAGGAAAATGCTATCGATCTTACGTTTGTGGGACCTGAACAACCACTGGCTGCTGGAATAGTCGATCGTTTCGTGGCAGAAGGTCTGCGTATATTCGGGCCTACGAAAGCGGCATCACAAATCGAAGGTAGTAAATCTTTTGCCAAAGAACTAATGAAGAAATATGGTATTCCAACGGCGGCTTACGAAACGTTCACAGACGTCAAAGAAGCCAAAGCCTATATCGAGAAAATGGGTGCACCAATTGTGGTAAAAGCGGATGGACTCGCTGCAGGTAAAGGTGTGGTTGTTGCCATGACTGTGGAGGAAGCACTTAATTCCGTGGAAGACATGATTGGTAACCAAAAGTTTGGTGATTCATCATCTCGCGTGGTCATTGAGGAATTCCTCGACGGGGAAGAGTTCTCATATATGTCCTTTGTTCATAACGGCCAGATTTACCCGATGGTCATCGCCCAAGATCACAAGCGTGCGTATGACGGTGACCGTGGACCGAATACTGGCGGCATGGGAGCTTATTCACCTGTCCCTCACATTTCGGAGCTTATCGTTCAGGAAGCATTTGAAGCGATTGTGGCACCTACTGTTGAAGCGATGGCAACGGAAGGAACACCTTTTACTGGTATTCTCTATGCCGGGTTAATCTTGACTGAGGATGGACCGAAAGTCATTGAGTTCAATGCTCGTTTTGGTGATCCAGAAACACAAGTCGTGTTACCACGTATGGCTTCAGATTTCGGTGAATTCATGAACGCACTTTTCGATGAAAAACCATATGAATTGGAATGGTCGAATGAAGAGATGCTTGGTGTAGTAGTAGCCGCAGATGGTTACCCTGAAATGGTTGAAAAAGGGGCGACACTGCCTGACTTAGAAAAGCTTAATCAAAATTTACAGATCTTCCATGCGGGCACGAAAGAAGTGAATGGTCGCTTCGTTGGCAATGGGGGCCGCGTAATTTTGGTCGCAGCGAAATCAGACTCTCTGGCTAATGCTCAAAAACAAGTATATGACGCTTTTGCTGAATTGAAGTGGGATGGATTTTTCTATCGAAACGACATTGGTTGGCGTGCGTTGAAATAATCGGAAAAGGTTATCCTTAAGTCATTTGAGGATAACCTTTTTTTGTGAGTGGTATGTTTCAATATGTGAGATGCCAAGACATTATATTTTTTTCATCTTCATACGAGCGACTGAATTTCAGCACCGCATGTTACGGTAAAGTGTATAACATAAAAAAAGCTCAAAATGCAGTTATGCATTTTGAGCTTGTCTATTAATGTTTTCTTTAGCTTGGTGTAGCACCGAATTGTTCATAAACTTAAGGACAGTCTTTTTTTCATTAAATTGGGTGAAAGGGAATAAACAAACTACAAGAGGGAATATAGTGACCGCGAAGGGGAATAAACAATAGGGAATAAACAATCCGCCAAAATGTATAACCCTCTAGCGAAGAGGAATAAAATTCACTTACTACCTCAATTCGTCACCGGCGACATGCCTTACCCAGAAAAATCCTTTATTTATTTTCGGAAGAACCAGAAGCAGCTTTTGCACCAGCACCAGATGTTGTTTGTCCCGACATAGCTTGACTAGCAAGGTCCTTCACCTTTGTTCCAACGGCAGCTCCATTAGTAGCACCAGTGCCAGAAGCAGCTTTTGCACCAGCACCAGATGTTGTTTGTCCCGACACAGCTTGACTGGCAAGGTCCTTCACCATGTTTCCAACGGCAGCACCAGCACCAGCTTTTGCACCAGCACCAGATGTTGTTTGTCCCGACATAGCTTGACTAGCGAGGTCCTTCACCATGTTTCCAACGGCAGCACCAGTAGTAGCACCAGTCCCAGAACCTGTTGCAGAACCGGCAGCAGAATTTGAACCAGAACCCGATTGACCCGACATACCTTGACTAGCGAAATCCTTCATCAATTTTCCGATTTCTGGGGTATTTCCGGTTTGTCCCATCATGCTTTGTTTTTCAATCATGGCTTTCATTGGACAGAACTTGACCGTTCCTTCTGCAGCTTTCATAGCACCGAATGCAACCATCATGCGACCTTTGTTGCATTTGGGATTGCGGGCGAGTTTAGCGGTACCATAAGCGAGCATACTAAGTCCGAGTGAAAGTCTGGTCAGTGCGTTACGTGTGCTAAGGTTTTGCGTTTGTGACATTTTCGTGTTTCCTCCTATCTGAATTTTCAAAAAAGTGGTCTTACCGTCTGTATTTTCCAAAGTCGGTATGCTAGTATAAAAAAATGATACCCGTCTTGAAAGGAGAGTGGATACCATGCAACACCCGTTGTGGAAAATAGGGGAGATCCGCCACCAATTAAGCATGATTGATGGAAAAACGAGTCCCGATAAAATTATTGTGAATGCGACATACTTACATAGCGTGCTGAAAAAATGGGTTGAAGGCAACATTTGGATTGCAAAAGACCGCATTGTGTATGCAGGTCCTGATATGCCTGTTCAAACAACTGACGCAGAAATAATTGATGCAACTGGACAGGTGATTGTGCCGGGCTATATCGAACCTCATGTTCATCCATTTCAACTTTATCATCCCCAATCATTTGCTGATTATGCAGCACAATTAGGTACAACTACGTTTCTATCAGACAATCTTATACTCTTTCTTTTGTTGAAAAACAAGAAAGCGTTTACACTATTGGATCAATTGAATGAACTGCCGTTTTCATTTTATTGGTGGGCCCGATTTGATTCACAAACTGAGCTTGAAAATGAAGATGAACTATTTACGACGAAATCCATCGGTGAATGGTTGGATCGTCCGGACGTATTGATGGGCGGAGAATTGACAGCATGGCCAAGGTTGCTAGCAGGTGATGACCAAATGCTGTACTGGTTACAATCGGCTAAAACAAAAGGCAAAAAAGTAGAAGCCCATTTACCTGGTGCTTCTGACAAAACATTGGCGCGCATGAAATTGCTAGGTAGCGACGGTGACCACGAAGCCATGACAGTTGAAGAAGTGGAAAGACGGTTGTTGCATGGTTATGCCGTGACGTTAAGACATTCGTCGATTCGTCCTGATTTACCTCATTTATTAAAAGGAATTGTGGAAAAAGGACTGGATGTTTTTGATCATTTGATGATGACAACGGACGGTTCGACACCTTCTTTCCACATCGATGGCGTCATGGATAAATGCATTCAAGTCGCACTGGATGCAGGAGTGAAACCGATTGATGCCTATCAAATGGCATCCTATAATGTAGCCCGTTATTACAACATGACCAGTCTGCATGGATTTATTGCCACAGGAAGATTAGCTTCTTTAAACTTCTTGGAAAACGAGCGAAATCCTGTCCCTGTAAGCGTGCTGTCTAAAGGCGTATGGCTGAAGAGAGACGGCAAGCAAGTGCAACAGCTGCCGACAATCGATTGGTCCGTATTAGGTGATTTGGAATTGCCG
Source organism: Paenisporosarcina sp. P4_B8 (assembly GCF_056402175.1). NCBI lineage: Bacteria > Bacillati > Bacillota > Bacilli > Caryophanales > Caryophanaceae > Paenisporosarcina > Paenisporosarcina sp. P4_B8. Next base: position 17,586 of record NZ_JBFUHX010000024.1, read on the forward strand.
TTTGATTTGCATGATGGGGACTTTCAGTTCTCGATGCCTTTTGGAATTGAAATGGTTAATGATGTGATCACGAAGCCATATAGTGTATCGATTCACACTGGTGAGTCGAGCTTAAGTTCTGATCATGATGAGAGCTATCTGATGTTAATTGACCGCGATGGTAAGTGGCGTGTCAACACGATGATTAAAGGTTTTGCGACTTCTGTGCAGGGCTTTGCTTCGTCTTACTCGAATACAGGAGATATTATTCTAATAGGTAAAAACCATAAAGATATGTTAGTAGCTTTCAATGAAATGAAGCGGATGAAAGGCGGCATCGTGCTCGTTGAACATGGTGAAGTCATTGCACACATTCCACTGGCAATAGGTGGAGGACTATCAAATGAAAAAGTGGAAGATTTGATTGAGCGGGAATTGTTTTTGAAGAAAGCATTGAACGAACGAGGGTATACACATGGTGATGCGATTTACACATTGCTATTTTTGCAATCGACTCATTTACCATATGTCCGCATTACACAACGCGGCATATATGATGTCATGAAAAAATCAGTGTTGTTCCCTTCATTCATGAGATCTTAGGGGGTTCGGAGAAATGAAGAAATGGCTGTTTATGATGGTTTTGTTGCTTATTATTGCGGGTTGTTCTAAAGATAAAGAAAATACAGTCGACGCAGAAAATCCAAACGAGGATGAAACGACAGATGATAATGAAGACGAAGAAGTGATAACCTTACCTTTTGCTGCACCTTATTCGGGTGAACGTTCCGAAGAAGAATTCACGAAACGTCCTGTGCTGGTCACAATCAATAATCACCCGAAAGCAAGACCACAATCGGGACTTGCAAGTGCAGATATTGTTTATGAAATGGTGGCAGAAGGAAACGTGACACGTTTGCTTGCATTGTATCAAAGCGAATTGCCTAATGAAATTGGACCGGTCCGAAGTGCACGTGATTACTTTATTGAAATTGCATCCGGTCTCGATGCCTTTTACGTGGCACACGGCTATAGCCCGGAAGCGCGACTGATGTTAACTACAGGAGATGTGGACAACATCAATGGCATGCAATATGACGGTTCCCTATTTTTACGTTCCAAAGATCGTGTAGCACCTCACAATTCGTACATTACAGGTGAACATGTCATCGAAGGAATGGACAAAGTTGGTGCCCGACAAGAAATCGAAAAAATTCCGAACCTGGCATTCTATGATTCAGTCGAAGATGTTCCTTTGGGTACTCCTGCATCAATGATTGATGTCCGCTATGGCGGGAGTGAAGACTTCCACCATGTGTATTCATATGATACACTTACTCAACAATACTCTCGTTCTTCTGGAGGGATTGTCACGATAGATAGAGAGACTGACGAAGAGATCAGCTTAGCTAATGTAATGTTTTTTGAAGTTGACCATCAAACAATTGATGGCGCAGGAAGACAACAACTCGATTTAAAATCGGGTGGCAAAGGCTACTTATTCCAAGCAGGTATGATGAAAGAAATCGAATGGCAACAAATAGATGGTGTGCTAGTGCCAATGGAAAATGGTGAACCCGCTAAACTCGTTCCAGGAAAAAGCTGGATTCATTTAGTGAAAACAAACCCCGGTATTGACCAAATGGTTACATTTACGCCCTAAAAATGCTTCGAAAAGGAGGTAACAACCATGCAAGTAGATAAAATACGCGGTCATCAAACGGATCAGTTATTTAAAGCGGTCTTAGAATTAAAAGACATTGAAGAATGCTATCGATTTTTTGATGATTTATGCACTATAAGTGAAATTCAATCGTTATCTCAACGCTTTGAAGTGGCTCATTTATTACGACTAAAGAAAACATATGAAACGATTAAAAATGAGACTGGAGCCAGCACGGCTACCATTTCTCGCGTGCGTCGTTGTTTCGATTACGGGAACGATACATATGATGAAATGCTAGGCAGGCTATATCCTGACGAAAAACCTTTTCAATTTCCTAAGTACGGAAATTCAAACGAATAAACCATCACAGGGACCACTCACATCCGAGTGGTCCTTTATTATTGGGTAAAAATGGGTAAATCCGAATAATACGAGAACGATGCGGATTAATAAGAGTTTCATGCCGATAAAAAGCAAATTGATGTCGATTAAACGAATGATACCAAATATTTGCCCGCTCTCACTCTTCGGATAGGAGGGTTTTTTTGTTATACTAGATAGATGAATATGAACATAGATAGGTGGGAACCGATGATGTATCAGGAGTGGCGTCACGTTTTTAAATTAGATCCTGCGAAGGAAATATCCGAAGAAGCGCTAAAGCAGGTGTGTGAATCTGGAACGGACGCCATTCTAGTCGGTGGTACAGATGGAGTTACCCTTGATTTGGTTTTGGACTTATTAATTAGAGTTAGACAATATAATGTACCGGTTGCACTGGAGATTTCGACGATAGACTCCGTGACGCCAGGATTCGATTTCTATTTCATTCCTTCCGTGTTAAATAGTACAAATACCGCATGGGTGAAGGATTTGCATATCGAAGCCATCAAGGAATTCGGGGATTATATGGACTGGAATGAACTTGTTCCGGAAGGTTACTGTATTTTGAATGCGGATTGTAAGGCGGCACGCGCGACTGAAGCTCACACTTCTTTATCAGAGGAAGAAGTGATTGCCCACGCAAGGCTGGCTGAACACTTTTTCAAGTTTCCGATATTCTACTTAGAATATAGCGGTGTTTATGGTGAACCCAAGATGGTGAAAGCTGCAAAAAACGTTTTGAAAAACACGCGTCTCTTTTACGGTGGCGGCATTACATCGGCAAGACAAGCGACTGAAATGGCATTGATTGCGGACACAGTTGTAGTGGGCAATCATCTTTATGACAATTTGAACGAAGCGCTCGAAACAGTGAAAGCTGTTCATGCAGTGACACTTTGACAATTAACATAAGCAGTTTATAATTGAAGAACAAATGTTCGCGAAGGACGGTGCATAATGGAATTAATCGTAAAGAATTTATTAAACGGGATGAATCCCGAACAAGAAAAAGCAGTAAAAGCAACGGAAGGTCCCTTGCTGATTATGGCAGGAGCGGGCTCTGGGAAAACACGTGTGTTAACTCACAGAATCGCTTATTTAGTCGTGGAAAAAGAAGTCTACCCATCGAAAATTTTGGCGATTACATTTACGAATAAAGCAGCAAGAGAAATGCGTGAGCGTATCGATGGCCTACTTGGCAATGGAACAGGAGAGCGTATGTGGGTTTCTACATTCCACTCGATGTGTGTACGTATTTTACGTCGCGATATCGATCGAATCAGTTACTCGAAAAGCTTCTCCATTTTGGATACCACTGAACAATTGACAGTCATTAAACGTATTTTGAAAGACCAGAACATCGACCCTAAAAAATATGATCCTCGTTCCATGTTAAACGCTATCAGCTCAGCAAAAAACGAGTGCATTGATGCCGAAACATTTGCGAGCCAAATGAATCAGTTCAATCCGTTCGAGAAGACAGCGTCGGAAGTCTACACAGCGTATGACAAACGTCTTCGCAAAAATCAATCCCTCGATTTTGATGATCTGATCATGACAACGTTAACTCTGTTCAAACGTGTACCGGATGTGTTGGAGTTTTATCAAAACAAATTTCATTATATTCATGTTGATGAATATCAAGATACGAACAAAGCCCAATACGAACTTGTACAGATGTTGGCAAAGAAATTCAATAACTTGTGCGTAGTAGGCGACTCGGATCAATCGATTTATCGCTGGCGTGGAGCAGATATTCAAAACATCATGTCTTTTGAAAAAGATTATCCAAATGCCCAGGCCATTATGCTGGAGCAAAATTATCGCTCGACTAAACGGATCCTGAAAGCCGCAAATGACGTCATACAAAACAATACAGGTCGCTATCCAAAAGAACTGCGTACGGACAACGGTTCAGGTGAAGCAATCAATGTTTACAAAGCTTATGACGAACAGCAGGAAGCACAGTTTGTCGTCAAAACAATTCAGGAATTGATGGAAAAGGGCAATCGTACCCTTGATGATTTCGCCATTCTGTATCGCACAAACGCCCAATCCCGTGTGATGGAGGAAGTTTTGGTCAAATCGAATATTACCTACACAATCGTTGGCGGCACGAAGTTCTATGATCGCAAAGAGATTAAAGACTTGCTGTCGTACTTACGTTTGATTGCCAACAACGAAGATGATTTGGCATTGGCGCGTATCATCAATGAACCAAAACGCAACATTGGTGCGACGTCTTTCGAACGAATGGCAATGTATGCACTTGAACAGGACCGTTCTATTTTTGATGCACTTCGCGAAGTGGACTTTATGGGATTGCCAGCACGCGCAGCAAACGAAGCGGCTAAATTCCACCAGATGATGGATGGATTCACTCAAATGCAGGAATTCTTATCTGTCACTGAACTCGTGGAGCAAGTCTTGGATAAAACCGGCTACCGTAATATGCTGCGAAATGAAAAGACCATCGAATCAGAAAGCCGTCTTGAGAATATTGAAGAGTTTTTATCCGTAACTAAAGCGTTTGAAGAACGCAGTGAAGATAAAACCCTTGTATCTTTCCTTACTGATTTGGCGCTGATTTCCGATTTGGATAAGTTGGATAACGATGAAGATGTATCTAAAGGAAAAGTCGTACTAATGACGATGCACGCAGCAAAAGGACTGGAGTTCCCGGTCGTATTCATCATTGGGATGGAAGAAAACGTCTTCCCTCATTCACGTTCGATCGGTGACAATGACGAAATGGAAGAAGAACGCCGCTTAGCATACGTAGGGATTACACGTGCTGAAGAGCGTCTGTATTTAACTTGTGCACAATCGCGAACATTGTTCGGCCGAAGCGGATACAACAACCCTTCCCGATTCATTGCGGAGATCTCAGAAGACATTCTAGAGCATGTGACGTTGAAACAATCTGCAGGTACAGGTAGAAGTCAAACTACCCGTCGTTCGGTTGCGAACACTACGCGTCCAGCAGTTGAACGTCCTGCATATAAAGCTTCAGGCGGGGACAAGCTTGGATGGAATACGGGCGACAAAGCCGTTCATAAAAAATGGGGCGAAGGAACAGTTGTCAGTGTACGCGGTGAAGGCGAGAATACGGAAATCGATATCGCTTTCCCAAGCCCAACCGGCATCAAGCGATTACTTGCGAAGTTTGCACCAGTTGAAAAAGTATAAATTATAGGTAATTTAAAAAGTCTGCTCAAAATAGCACGTCGAGGCCTGTACGAAGCAGGTTATGCAGTCGTTGCCACAAAAGGAATTTTGCGACGAGTAATCGCAGGAGCAGGAATTTTGCGACGAGTAATCGCAGGAGCAGGATGTGGCGTTCTTAACCTGAGTTCCAAAAACTGGCTCTTTTGATGCTCCTTTTTAAATAGTTATAACAGATCGAGCGGAGGAACGACTCTATGGATAAAGTACAATTGGAAGAACGTGTGAAAGAACTCAATCAGCTTTTGCACGATACAGGCTATGCCTATTATGTGCTGGATCAGCCGGTCGTGCCTGATGCGGTTTATGACCAATATTTGCAGGAACTCATTGCCATTGAAAGTGAATTTCCTGACCTGATTTATCCGGATTCGCCAACTCAACGTGTTGGTGGAATGGTTCTTGAAGGATTCAAGAAAGTATCACACACATATCCGATGCTCAGTTTATCGAATGCTTTTGGACGAGAGGATTTGGACGATTTCGACCGACGCATCCGTGCAAGCATAGGGGACGAGTTTTCATATGTATGTGAATTGAAAATAGACGGCTTAGCTATTTCACTCAGCTATGAAAATGGCGTTTTTGTCCGCGGCGCAACACGTGGTGATGGTCGCATAGGGGAAGATATTACGGAGAATTTAAAAACCATCCGTTCCATTCCGTTACGCTTAAAAAAACCGCTCACTATCGAAGTTCGAGGCGAAGCCTACATGCCTAAAAGATCGTTTACCGCATTGAATGAAACACGTGTGGCAAATGAAGAAGAAAAGTTCGCAAACCCGAGAAATGCAGCAGCGGGCTCATTGCGTCAGCTTGATCCGAAAATCGCCGCAAGTCGTAACCTGGCCATTTTCGTTTATGGCATCGGTGGGGACGGGGAAGCATATGAGCTGGATAGCCATGCACAAGCGCTCGATCATTTGGACGAACTTGGTTTTCAAACAAACGAAGAACGACAGACCTGTCAGTCAATCGACGAAGTCGTAGCGTATATTGAAAAGTGGACAGCAGAACGTCCAAATCTACCTTATGAAATTGACGGCATCGTCATAAAAGTGAATCGCTATGTTCACCAACAGGATTTAGGCTTCACGGCCAAGAGTCCACGTTGGGCGACAGCGTATAAGTTCCCAGCTGAAGAAGTTGTAACCACTCTGCTCGACATTGAATTGACCGTTGGACGTACAGGTGCCTTAACACCGACAGCAATACTTGAACCTGTACAAGTGGCAGGAACGACCGTCGGACGAGCGTCTTTACATAACGAAGATTTGATTCGTGAAAAAGACATTCGTATTGGGGATACCGTCATTATCCGCAAAGCAGGCGACATCATTCCAGAAGTGGTGGCGGTGGTTCTTGAGGCTCGTAAAGAGGAGTTGCCGGCATTTAACATGCCTACACATTGTCCAGTTTGTGAGAGTGAACTCGTTCGTATTGAAGGTGAAGTGGCACTGCGTTGTGTCAATCCTCAATGCCCTGCTCAAATTACCGAAGGACTCATTCATTTTGTGTCGCGAAACGCAATGAATATTGATGGACTCGGTGAAAAAGTGGTGGAGCAATTGTTCCGTGAAGGACTCATCCACGATGTTTCGGACTTATTTACACTTACGAAAGATCAATTGATCCAGTTGGATCGAATGGGTGAGAAGTCGGCAACGAATCTGGTTGCTGCCATTGAAGCATCCAAGCAAAATTCAATGGAGCGCGTATTATTTGGATTAGGAATTCGACATGTTGGTGAGAAGGCAGCCAAAATTCTATCAGAAGAGTTCGGAGATATGAAGTCACTTGCGCAAGCAACTCCAGAACAACTGACGTCGGTACATGAAATTGGCGATAAAATGGCGGGCTCCGTTGTAAGTTACTTTGACAACGAAGAAGTGCAAGAATTAATCGCACGACTTGAAAAACTTGGCGTGAACTTATTCTATACTGGTAAAAAAGTGGATCTTTCAAACTTGGATCACGTATTGACAGGTAAAACAGTTGTGTTAACTGGGAAAATGGAACAATTGACACGACAAGAAGCAAAAGAGAAAATAGAACAGGTAGGCGGTACCGTCTCTGGGAGTGTGAGTAAAAAAACAGACATCGTCATTGCAGGTGAAGATGCCGGTTCTAAACTCGACAAAGCCCGCACGTTAGGCATTCCGGTATGGGATGAAAACCGTCTGATAGAAGAATTAAATGAGTGAAGGAGTCCTTCCTATAATGAAACGAATACGCTGGATTCCAGCTATAATATCTTTAACCTTACTTGCAGGTTGTATCCCTAGCCTTAGTAAAGATACAAAAGTCAACACTGAAACTGAAAAAAGTGAAGAAGAAGCAACGATCATTCCGAGCATGCAAATTTCGGACCAGTATTATCGTACCCTCTTGCCATATCAAGAAAGTATGAGTCGAGGATTAGTCGTCTCGAATATTTATTCCAAGTACGATGTGAAGGAAGTAGAAAGCGGGTTATTGCGTTTGTCGCAACGTACGTTTTCACCAGACGACTACTTTTTCCAAGAAGGTCAAATGCTTGATGCGGAAGTACTAAGTTCGTGGTTAGCCCGAAGTTCGCAAACGAAAGACGGGTTAAATCCAAGTCGTCCTAAAGAAGGAAACATGACAGCTGAGTTAGCCAAAAAAGCACCTATATATTTAGCACATATAGTTGAGCAAAACTATTTAGTAAAATCAAGTAAAAACGAAGTGAAACTTGGTGGCGTTTCCATTGGTCTTGCCATGAATTCTACCTATTACTACCAAAAGGAAGACTTTGGTGCGACGTATGAAGAACCAATTCCCCAAGCAGTCATTGTTGAACAAGGTAAAAAAATGGCCAATGAAATCGTTAAACGCATGCGTACAATGAAAGGCCTTGAGAAAGTGCCAATTACGGTTGGCTTGTTCCGACAAGAAAGCCGCAATTCCATAGTACCGGGTACATATTTTGCAAGCGGACAAGCTGGCGAAGGAAAAGCATCAGTTTCTGATTGGACAGATATTAATGAAGAATTCGTTCTGTTCCCACAACCTGTATCCGAAGAAAAGTACCGTGAAGTGGGACAATTTTTCAATAAGTTCAAACAAGATGTGGAAGAGTATTTCTCGAATTTCACAAGTATCGTTGGTACTGGGTTCTACCAGGACGATCGTATTAAGAAAATGACCATTGATATTCCGATACAGTTTTATGGTACTGCTGAAATCATTGGCTTTACGCAATATATGACGGGACTGGTGATGGAACATTTCCCAGCTTCCATGCATGTAGAAGTCAGCGTCACATCGATTAACGGACCAGAAGCACTGGTCATTAAAGAAGCAGACGAGAAAGAGCCTTACGTCCATATTTATGACTAGAAAAGCGAAAAGCGCCGTTCTAGCTGGCGCTTGTAGCTGGACATCTAGAAAAGCGAAAAGCGCCAATTTAGCTCGACTCTGAGGGCATGAAACAGAAGTACGAGTTTGCGCTTGTAGCTGGACATCATTAAATGGGAATAGATTCAATTTAGCAAAATCATTGTAATACCTAGGGACAGCTTGATGCTGTCTCTATTCTTTTAAAGTGAAAAATGATATGATACTCGGTATGATTGTGAATTCGGAGGTGTAAAAAATGGCGAATATATCAAAAGAAGAAGTAAAGCACGTAGCACATTTAGCACGTCTTGCCATTACAGATGAAGAAGCTGAAATGTTTGCAGGCCAACTTGCGGCAATTACCAATTTTGCTGAGCTGTTAAATGAACTGGATACAACAAATGTTGTACCAACTACACATGTCTTACCGTTAGTGAACGTATTGCGTGAAGACAAGGCAGTCCCTGGACTTGACCGTGAGAAGATGATGAAAAATGTTCGTGAGCAAGAAGCGGGCCAAGTAAAAGTACCATCAATTTTAGACTGATTTTGACGTAAGGAGGGACTATCCATGACATTATTCAACTACTCAGCAACCGACCTGCAAGAAATGATACATAACAAAGAACTATCAATTGCAGATTTAACAGCTGAAGCCTATACACGTATCGAAACTTTAGACGGTGACGTAAAAGCATTTTTAGCACTTAATAAAGAACAAGCAATGGCCCAAGCAAAAGAAATGGACGAAGTGCCTGCATCAGAACGCGGACCGTTATTCGGTATGCCGATTGGTGTAAAAGACAACATCGTAACAGAAGGCATCGAAACAACATGTTCTTCTAAAATCCTTCAAGGTTTCAACCCGATTTACGATGCGACAGTCGTTCGCAAACTGCGTGAAGCGGGCATGATCACTATCGGTAAACTGAACATGGACGAATTCGCAATGGGTTCTTCAACAGAAAACTCAGCGTACAAAATCACACGTAACCCTTGGGATCTTGACCGTGTTCCTGGAGGTTCTTCAGGTGGTTCTGCAGCATCAGTTGCAGCTGGTGAAGTACCATTTTCTTTAGGATCAGATACAGGTGGTTCAATCCGTCAACCAGCATCATTCTGTGGTGTAGTTGGGATGAAACCAACATATGGCCGTGTATCTCGTTTTGGTTTGGTTGCTTTCGCATCTTCTTTAGACCAAATCGGACCGATTACACGCAATGTAAAAGACAATGCGTTATTGCTTGAAGCGATTTCAGGTGTGGACGAAAACGATACAACTTCTGCAAATGTTGATGTACCAAGCTTTGTTGAATCATTGACTGGTGACGTTAAAGGCCTTCGCATCGGTGTTCCTAAAGAGTATTTAGGAGACGGTGTTGGGGAAGCTGCCAAACAATCGGTGCTTGATGCATTGAAAGTATTGGAATCACTTGGCGCAACTTGGGAAGAAGTATCTTTACCTCACTCAAAATACGGCTTAGCAACATACTATTTACTGGCTTCTTCTGAAGCATCTTCAAACTTAGCTCGTTTTGATGGGATCCGTTATGGTTTCCGTGCAGAAAACGTGGAATCATTAATGGACTTATACAAAGAAACACGTGCGCAAGGTTTCGGAGACGAAGTAAAACGCCGCATCATGTTAGGAACATTTGCATTAAGCGCAGGTTCTTACGATGCATATTACAAAAAAGCACAACAAGTGCGTACATTGATCAAACAAGATTTCGATCAAGTATTTGAAAAATACGACGTCATCATTGGACCAACGACGCCAACACCTGCATTTAAAGTGGGCGAGAAAAACGATGATCCATTGACGATGTATGCAAATGATATTTTAACCATCCCTGTAAACTTGGCTGGTGTCCCAGGAATCTCGGTACCATGTGGATACTCTGAAGGAATGCCACTGGGCTTGCAAATTATCGGGAAACACTTTGATGAAGCAACGATTTATCGTGTGGCTCATGCTTACGAGCAGGCGACAAGCTTCCATAAAGAAACTCCTCAACTTTGGGAGGGAGCAAAATCATGAACTTTGAAACAGTCATTGGTTTAGAAATTCACGTAGAGCTGAAAACAGATTCGAAAATGTTTTCACCTTCACCTGCCCACTTTGGCGCAGAACCAAATACAAATACACATGTAATCGACCTTGGATACCCAGGAGTTTTACCTGTTGTTAATAAACGCGCAATTGATTTCGGTATGAAAGCAGCGATGGCACTGAACTGTGAAATCTCGACACATACGAAATTCGATCGCAAGAACTACTTCTATCCGGATAATCCGAAAGCGTATCAAATCTCTCAATTCGACCAACCAATCGGTGAACACGGCTGGGTTGAAATTGAAGTGGATGGCTACAAAAAACGCATCGGGATTACTCGCTTGCACTTAGAAGAAGATGCTGGGAAACTGTCACATACCGATAAAGGGTACTCATTGGTTGATTACAACCGTCAAGGTACACCATTAATTGAAATCGTTTCAGAGCCAGATATCCGCACACCTGCAGAAGCTTATGCGTACTTGGAAAAAGTGAAATCAATCATCCAGTACACAGGCGTATCGGATTGTAAGATGGAAGAAGGCTCACTACGTTGTGATGCCAACATTTCACTTCGTCCTTACGGTCAAGAGCAATTCGGGACAAAAGCTGAATTGAAAAACTTGAACTCATTCAACTATGTGCGTCGCGGCCTTGAGCATGAAGAAATTCGTCAGGCAGAAGTGTTGCTTTCAGGTGGTGAAATCCTGCAAGAAACTCGTCGTTTTGACGAATCGACAGGCAAAACATTGTTAATGCGTGTTAAAGAAGGAGCGGACGATTACCGTTACTTCCCGGAACCGGACTTAGTCGATTTAGTCATTGACCAAGAATGGATGGACCGTGTACGTGCGGATATTCCTGAACTTCCTGACGCTCGTAAACAACGTTATGTTGAAGAGTTGGGCTTGCCATCATACGATGCAATGGTCTTGACGTTAACGAAAGAAATGTCCGATTTCTTTGAAGCAACGATTGCTCTTGGTGCGGATACGAAGCTTGCATCTAACTGGATGATGGGTGAAGTATCAGCTTACTTGAACGTCGACCAAAAAGAATTACAGGATACAAAGCTAACGCCTGAAGGTTTGGCTGGCATGATCAAACTAATCAGCGATGGCACGATTTCTTCGAAAATCGCGAAAAAAGTATTCAAAGAACTTGCTGACAATGGCGGAACAGCTGAACAAGTCGTGAAAGAAAAAGGCTTAGTTCAAATTTCTGACGAAGGTGCGCTTCGTGACATCGTCACACAAATATTGGATGTGAATGCACAATCAATCGAAGACTTCAAAAACGGGAAAGACCGTGCAATTGGCTTTTTGGTTGGTCAAATCATGAAAGCAACAAAAGGACAAGCTAACCCACCGTTGGTTAATAAAATCCTTCAAGAAGAAATTTCAAAACGATAAATACGAARGCGACTCCATCACCGTGGAGTCG
>NZ_JBFUHX010000025.1:0-22590 GCF_056402175.1 Paenisporosarcina sp. P4_B8
GAATATTCTTTTTTACGAATATTAATTGGAAGAAGAGATAATCCAAATATTGTGATTGAAGAACCTGAAGCACATTTGTCTATTAAAAACTCAGTTTTACTAGCCTATATTTTAGTATCACTTCATCAAAAAAAAGAAGGCAAGATTTGGATTACAACGCATAGTAACTTCGTTGTGGATGCTATTAATAATTTGATCATGTTAGCAAGTCTCGATAGTGAAATTCAAAAAACATACTTAGATAAATTAGGAATGATAGACGTCTTAACAAATATTGATAAGAGTAAAACTGATGAAATTGTTTCTTATTTTTTGATTGATGGGTTCGCTGAAAAACTTCCTAGAAATGTTTTTGGAATTGAATATGATAGTTTCGTAAAACAAATTAATGATTTTGTTGATCTTTCAACTGATTTACAATGGGAAGTAGAAAATTTAAACGATGTTTTGAGTGAAGAATAATATGAGTTTATCATTTGATTTTATTACTTTTAAAAGAATCAGCGAAAACTTAAGAAAAGATTCATTTTATTTTGTTGACCATAATTCGGGGGATTACATTATTTATGAAAATTATGCTGAGAACCCAGGTGACACTCAAGACATCTCTGTAAATGTTTCTCAAATATTAGGAATGGATTTAAGTTTAGAAAAATATAAAATATTTAGATATGGTAAAGAAAACGCAAAAAAAGAAGAAAGTTGTTTTGCTCTTCTTAAAGGACAAGACGCTAAAAGTCGAAAGGCTGATATTACTCTCCTTATCTTTGATAATGAGAATAACAAAATTTATTTAGTATGTGGTGAAGTGAAAAAAACATTTAAAGAAGCAAATTTTGCTGATGCCAGGGAGCAGTTAATTTCGAGTCATATTGATTTAAATATTTTTAATGCAATGTTATCTTTTAATTATTTTCCAATAGAAAGATATTTCTTCATTGTCTTTGAAAAGAATAAATTGATTAAAGCACCGCATTCTTCGTCCGCAATATTAGCAAGATCCGATAGTGACAAAAAGATTCCGTTTAATTTATTAAGAGAGGAATATGAAAGAAAAAAGATACATTTTAATTTAGATKATTCGAGATTAATTAATCAAGTAGATAAAGATATTTCAAAACTGAATGATAGTTTAATGTTAAGTGCGGACTTAAAATTCATTTTATCAACTTCAACTACTTCATAGCTCTCTAATGGAAAGAAAAACCCGTCAGAGACACTCGAGGACATCAGACAGCTTTACGCTGTTTAGGTGTTCTCTTTGCTATTTCTAAAAATTATTGGATCTGATTATTGATATAATCGATTTACGTAAAATTAGTTAATAGTTACCTATGATCTACCGCTAGTAAACCTGCCATTAGATCTGACATTTTTAATTCCATTTTTAGCTATCCCAAGGGACCACAAGGTTTTCAGCCCGTAGCATTGAATAGAATTGAAAAAGTTTCTAACGAGTTTGGTTCGGTTGAGTTAGCAATTGAATTTATGTCTAATAAATCTTTAAGTTTCTCTGACAATAACAACATTTCTATCAATGATGAAATGGGGTTCCAGGAGAGTGTTGAAGAACAAACTGTAACAACTATTATTGAAGACACATCACCTCAGCCGATAGTTATTGGGACCGAGAAAAAGAGATCTGGTCATAAAAGGGACCTATTAAGGCCAAGTCAGCCATCATACTCTCAGGGTTTAAATGTACATATGACATTTCTCATATAACTTTTACATCTAAAAAGCATCAAAATCCATACATGGAAGCACACCATTTAATTCCACTTGGTGCGCAGAAGAACTTTGACTATTCACTCGATATAACTCCTAATATAGTCTCGCTATGTCCTAATTGTCATAGAGCTATACATCTGTCTGACATAAAAACCAAAATTGAGATATTAAAAGTCTTGTTTACAGCCAAAAAGAAAAAGCAATTGAAGAACTGCGGTATAGTAATATCAATGGAAGATGTAATTGCATTGTATACGTAAGTATTATTTTAAATTTGATATTTGTCCCGCCAGTCAACTGGAGGATACCTAACAGCATTACGCTGTTTTGGTGTCCTCTTTTTTATTTCATTCATAGGGAGGTGGAGAAATGAAAACGTTGCAAAATCAACTTGTCAAAAAAGGGCTTACACGGATTGAATTCTGCACAAAGAGTTCTTTAAATACAAAGGGGAGCACGAAATCAAACTAAACGTTTAGCGAAAGAGAATGGAAGACTTTGATGGGTGTTTACCGGCCGACGTATCGGAAAATTAATGGCAAAATTAAACAGCAATAGGGGGGTACCAGCAATGATTGAAAAACAAATGGACCAGCTGCTGAAGGATTATCACTGGATGATTAATAGCGTGAAGATCATACGTGAAGGGATGAATGACATTGGACAAGGTTTGAATACTCAATACGGGCTCCAGGCAGCCATGCCGAAAGCTAGTGGACTGAACAGCGACCCAATCTATCGTGAAGTGGAAAGACGCGACAAACGCTGGAAGAAAATCAATGAGTACGAAGGAAAGATAAAAGCAGTCCAGGACCGGATTCAATCAATTCATGTGGATAGGGAAGTGGAAGTGCTACACTGGCTACTGGAAGGAAAAAGCATGCGCTGGATCGGCAGTCACATGACATTATCAGATCGTCACATCGGTCGCATCAGGGAATCGATCATCAGAAGAATGTCGCAAATGTCGGATATGTCACATTCGTCGCAGAAATGACAGCTTCTTTTTCTATCGTGTAACATTGGAGGAAGGACGGCGCGGCAGGTATGTTTACCAATACGCCTGGCTACGAGTAGAAGATTTTAGAATAACCTTCGGTATATTGAAGGGTTTGCATCTTCCAGGTCGAATATTGTCATTGGGAGGTGGAAAAGGTGAAGAGAGATTTAAACTTAGTCAGAGAATTGTTGCTTATTATTGAAAGTAACGTCGGTAATTCAGAACTTAATATTCCTGTTGAGTGGGATAGCAAAAATGTGGCATACCATCTCAAAATAATGGATCAAGCGGGTTACATTAATAACAAAACGCAATGGGCAGATAACAGTCCATTTTGGATTTACGCTTCTTTAACGTGGGAGGGGCATGAGTTTTTAGATTCAATAAAAAACGATACCATTTGGGATAAGACCAAAGAAGGTATTAAGAACAAAGGGCTGGAACTCGGTTCTGTTCCATTAGTTATAATAAAAGAGTATGCAACTATGCAAATTAAAAGTGTTTTTGGTTTAAGTTAAGCATCCTTCGTGGTGCTTTTTCTTTTGCTCCAAAACAACTCAAACACCAAAGGAGGCGGCGGTGATGTAAATGGCAGAGAAAAACGTGCTGGCCGAGAAAGACTATGTAAGAGGAATGAAGTACAAGGACATTGCAGAGAAATATCACGTGTCCATCAATACGGTGAAGTCATGGAAGAGACGCTATGACTGGAATCGCGAAAGGGGTGCACACAAAGAAACGGGGTGCCCCAAAAGGGAATATTAATGCAAAGGGGAATAACGGCGGCGCACCACTACGCAACCAAAATGCTTCCACACACGGCCTCTTTGCGAAGTTCCTCCCGTCTGAAACGCTCGAAATTATGGAAGTTATGCAAGAGCGATCGTTTGCTGATTTGATATTTGACCAAATACAGATTCAATATGCGGCCATCATCCGGGCGCAACAGATTATGTTCGTAGAATCCAAAGATGAACTGATCAAAGAGCTGAAAAAGACGAAATCGGATGTCGGTGAAAACTACGAAACCACTGAAGAAGAATGGGAATTCCAGTTCACTTGGGATCGTCAAGCCACTTTTCTTAATGCTCAATCAAGGGCGATGTCGGAACTCCGTAGCCTGATAAAACAGTTTAATGACATGGCCCACGATAAAGATGAAAGAAGATTACGCCTTGAATTAATGGCTGAACAAGTTAGTAAGTTGAAACGTGACAACACCAAAGATACAAGCACTGAAGATAAACTGAAAGACTACTTTACAGCATTGGGTGGTGCATTTAAGAATGCAGAACCTTGATGCGATCTACACCAAGAAACAACAAGATATTTACAGTCGCTGCGTAAATGATGATTGGTTCATGCTGATCAATCATGGAGCAAAACGTTCAGGGAAGACGGTCCTGAATAACGATCTCTTTTTGCAAGAGTTGATTCGAGTTCGTCAAATCGCCGATAAAATGAAAATAGACAAACCTATGTACATATTATCTGGCGCAACTCTTGGGACGATACAAAACAACATCCTTAACGAGTTAACCAACAAGTATGGGATAACCTTCAAATTTGATAAACATAACAATTTCACGCTATTTGGGGTTTATGTGATTCAGGCCGGCCATTCCACTATCGCTCATTTGGATAAAATACGAGGCATGACGGCAAATGGAGCTTATGTGTATGAAGCTTCGCTTGCTAACGAGGCAGTATTTGACGAGATTAAGTCCCGATGCAGTGGTGAAGGTGCGCGTGTTTTTGCTGATACCAATCCAGATCATCCAGAACATTGGTTATTGAAAGATTATACTCTTAATCCGGATAAGCAAATCTTGTCCTATTCATTTAGCTTGGACGACAATACATTCTTATCAGATCGGTATAAGAACAACATGAAAAACTCCACACCCTCGGGCATGTTCTTTGATAGGAACATTAAAGCTCTCTGGGTAAGTAGGGATGGAGTCGTATACAGCGACTTCAATAAAGAAGTTCATAGCATTACAAAAGAGAAACTCTCCAAGAAGAACTGGTGAGTTTTTTTGCTGCCGTCGACTGGGGTTACCAGCATTTTGGTGCCATAGTCGTTATTGCAGAGGATGATCAAGGCGATGTCTTTTTGATAGAAGAGTATGCTGCCCAATTCGAAGAGATTGACTACTGGGTGGAGATAGCAAAAGGGATTAAAGGACGTTACGGCAATATCAATTTTTATTGCGATACAGCTCGGCCGGAGTATATTAAGAGATTCCGTGTTGAAAGATTACGCGCCATTCATGCGGACAAGTCAGTATTAAGTGGGATAGAAGAAGTTGCTCGCTTAATTAAGCAGAACAAATTCTATGTCTTGTATACCGAGTGTCCGCGGTTCCGACAAGAAATCTACAAATATGTATGGCATGCGACAACAGGTGAACCAGTAAAACAGTTTGACGATGTGCTGGATGCATTGTGCTATGCAATTTATACGCATTACAAGCGCAATATTCTCCGAGGGAAAAACAGGTAGAGGTAGGTGAAGTATATGCTGTATTTCAAGAAGCTAATTGATGATGACGGGATATCTCCTGATATAGTCCAGGACATCATTGAGGTTCACCAGAAGGATATAGAGCGTATGTTCAAGCTTTATCAGCGATACAAGGCTGAACCAGATGACCAGAAATTTTTGCTCGTAAAACAATTGAATACGAGGATTTTGAAACCGGTGGGAATGTCCGGCGGGTAGATGATAAAGTCAATAATCTACTTAACAACTCATTCGATGCAGACATCGTTGATACAAAGGTAGGCTATTTGTTTGGCCATCCAATCAGTTACAACCTAGATGTTGAGAATGAAACTCTTAAACAGGAAATAGAAACGTTCATTCTTCGAAATAACGTAGGATAGCCGGAAGGTCATGAGCGCATTAAAAATATTAATCCGTGGGAAGTTGTGTTCATTGGTGATGATATACACGAACCGGGTTATTCCCTGCGTTATTACTCAATTGGAGAAGACACATACGCCGAGTCTTATGACGATGCATTAATCTACTTCTTCAAGCAAGAGAAGGGCAAAACATTCCTAGAATTGGAGCCCAAACTTCACATGTTCGAATTTAATCCGTTATTTGGTGTGGCGAACAAATTGGAGATGAAAGGTGACGCTGAAAAGGTCCTGGCTCTTATTGATGCCTATGACCGTACACTATCAGATGCCTCAAATGAGATTGAACAATACAGATTAGCCTATTTGATTCTAAAAGGATTAGGAGCCGATGATGAAACGCTTCAGAAACTGAAGAAAACAGTGGTATTTGAGCTATTTGAGAAAGAAGATGATGTCAAATACCTGACGAAAGATATTAATGATCAAATGATTGAGAATCACATGGATCGGCTGGAACAAAACATCCTGCGATTCGCCAAATCAGTCAACTTTGCTGATGAATCATTCGCTGGCAACGTTTCAGGAGTGACCATGAAGTACAAAGTGATGACACTTGAGAACAAATGCATAACGATGGAGCGAAAATTCGTTTCCTCGCTGCGCTATCAATTTAAGGTCCTGTTTAGTGCCTTGGCTATGCGAAAGGGTATCAACAAAGAAGACTATCTGAAGATATACTTTCAATTCAAACGCAACTTACCAGTGAATATTCTTGATGAAGCCCAAGCATCATTGACACTCAAAGGAAATGTAAGTGAACGAACAAGGCTCTCTCTTCTAACCTTTGTCGATGATGTCGATTACGAACTCGATGAAATGGATCAGGATGAGTTGAGATTCGGGCAGAGGCTACCGTGGTAAAGACGATGAACAGGTGGAAATTGAGGAATTATTGGATTAGGCAATGGCCAAAGCAGAAAGTGATCTTGAGAAGGTTTTTGCAAGACGACTTAAGACCATTTTGTTTCAAGTTTCCGAGATGTTCCGGAAGTAAGAGAAAAAGGGTGAACTAAGCTTTACAGAATTGAACAAATAAAACAGGTACCAGAAGGAAATGAACCTGATCAGCGACTTGCTGACGGAGCATTCGTCATAGAATGAAAGTCACAACAAAGGTTGGACATTTAGCTGCTGTCGACTCCCCTACAAATTTAGAAGTAAAAGTGAATGATCACTATTTTCATACTTTGATTGAAGTATGGGATGAAATAGAAAGATCAACTATTCATAAACTATATAAAGAATTATTGATAAGCCTTGCAAGCGGTAAAACAGCGGAAGACATGTCAGCGGATCATAATGTTGACATTAACGCGTTAAGAACAAAAATTAGTAAAGCGAAGGCAGCTTATAGAGTAGTGGCGTCATGAAGAGTCGATTATATAAACTGTCGCCTTGGTTAATTAGAGCATTAATACCAATGGGAATAAAAGGGACATATATTCTTTATGTAAAAAAAGGTAGTAATCTTGTCCCGGTCTACGTTGGTCGATCAGATACTGATTTACAACGGAGACTTCTAAATCATTCCTATTTTACAGTAGCCCACTATTTTGAATACTTTCACTTTGATTCCCTAGAAAAAGCGTTCTTGTCGGAATCATCTCTATTTCATTGTTTTGAGGATACTGTATTAAATGAAATTCATCCTGCTACGCCACATTCATCATCGATTGTTTGCCCTTATTGCACAAAGAATTATCATAAAACAATAAAGAGTCGGATAAACTTAATTTCTTAACATAACTGTATTTTTTTCTTGAAGCCCCTCCCATAAGAGGCGTTTTTTGGTTGGTCTCATTTCTTCCTGTTTTCAACTAATGTGTACTTTAGTTGAATTACGATAGGATTGCCATGATGGAGTATTTTCTTTTATTTAGAGATTCTTCAACGTTTATCCAAAGAAATCTTACAGAAGTTGTTTGAAAAAATTTCAGTTTAATAATAAATCTCACTATTTATCCAGAACTTTTTCCCAAGAAAAAATAACAATAAAATAACAAAAATTACGCGATTAAGTGAAAAAGAATGAAAGACAAGTTATTATATATGAAGATAACCCTTATATATAAAGTAAAATGATAGTTAAAGAAAGAAGGCAAAAACATGAATGCATACGATGAGTACATGAAAGAAGTAGTTAAACCAATGAGAGCAGAACTAGTAAATGTTGGCTTCAAGGAATTGACGACTGCAGAAATGGTGAATGAACATATGGCGAAGGCTAAAGGAACATCTTTAGTCGTAATTAATTCGGTTTGTGGTTGTGCAGCTGGATTGGCAAGACCTGCAGTTTCTGAAGCATTAGCAGAAGTGGAAAACAAACCTGAACATTTGGTAACTGTTTTTGCAGGTCAGGACCAGGAAGCAACTTATCAAATGCGCGCTTACTTTGAAGAAGTGCCACCAAGTTCCCCTTCAATTGCAGTTGTGAAAGATGGTCAATTAGCATACTTCATTCCGCGTGAACAAATTGAAGGGTTTCCGATGGAGCAAATCAAAGATCATTTAGTTCAAGTATTGAACCAAGTTACATCTGCGTGAAAGCGATTGTAACTACTGCCGGCAGGCCAACCGATTTGACGATACAGTTCGCGAAAAATGCATCGGCGAAGCTGGGATTGTCTTATATTGACCGTCAGAAAAGAACCGTCACTCAATTACAGCAACATTATCAAAGTAATGTGCTCGTGGCGGCTAAAAGTCGCTGGGAGTATCATGCGTTAAACTCAACTGAACCGTTCTTTTATCATCCAAGCTCCGCAATGTTCCGATTGAAACGAGTGGCTAGAGGAGAACATGATCCTTTGTTGGATGTATGTCAACTGCAAATCGGGGATTCTTTCCTGGATTGTACACTTGGTTATGCATCAGATAGTTTGTTGGCCGCATATGCAGTAGGGGAGACTGGCACCATTCATGGCTGCGAAGCTAATCCTGTGCTTGCGTTTATTTTAAAAGAAGCTTTTCATGGAGGGCGAACTGATCATACGGAATATCAAAGCCTCATGAATCGCATTCAAGTGATTTCTTCTGATGCTGTTACTTATTTGAAGCAGCTAGCAGACAAATCTGTTGATGTCATTTATATGGACCCTATGTTTGAAACTTCGATTACGGAGTCAGTAAATATAAGTCCGTTGCGGGCATTGGGGATTCAGGATGCTTTAAACGAAGAATGGGTAGAGGAAGCAAAACGCGTTGCTAAAAAGCGAGTTGTTTTAAAGGCGCATTTTGGCTCACCTTGGTTCGAACAGTTTGGTTTTGAACAAATCAAACGGCCAAATACAAAATTTCATTATGGATTCATAGAAAAAGCTGCAACTCAATGAATGAGTTGCAGCTTTTCATGTTCAGTCTGTAAAGTTTAAAGAAGTCAAGTACGCAAGCAAAAGTAACATTCCAATTCCAATCACTGTATGCATGTCCATAATAATTCCTCCTACTTAAAAAACGAAGCGATTTCTACATTTTTATTGTACAATGAATTATAGAAAGATGAAACCTTTTCGTGCTTCAATTCGTATAACTTATAGAATCTTTTTAAAAATTGTACAAACTTGAAGGTGATAATGGATGAAAAATTGGATTCAGAAAACGTTAGTAATTGCAGTTGCACTTCTGACATTTGGTGTAATATCGCCTAACCATGTAATTTGGGAAAACTTACTGGATGAAAAAGCGAACCAAAAATCGATTTCTTCCCCCAATACGCAACCTACATATGCAGTGGAATGGTCTGAACAAGCACCATCTACTTTTCTTGAAGATGCCATTGTTCAAGCAAAAGAGCAATCATTAGTTAAGTTCGGCTCACGTATTGGTCCCGTTATCACCAATGAATTTGACGAAGTCATCTTCCCGAAAATTCAAGAAGCGATTGAAATGACTTTATTTGCAATGGACAATAAAACACTCAACTCATTGGCAATCAGTGAAAACCCATCCGGGGATCACAGTGAAAAGATTTTCCACATTTTTGATACAACAACGAAATCCGATTTAATCCGATTCCATGTAAGAACGGAGAACCGACCTCAAGACGGTTATTTTTTTAATTTTCATTACCATACATCGTCAGATGAATTCGCCAAACACTACATGTTAGGTGATATTTATTGGTCGAAAAACATGCCACCTAAGTGGTTATCATAATGCATAAGACCTTTTTCAATGCATGGCGCTGAAAAAGGTTTTTTCACATCTAAATTTCTGGAGGTTATATATATGGATC
Organism: Paenisporosarcina sp. P4_B8; assembly: GCF_056402175.1. Classification (NCBI taxonomy): domain Bacteria; kingdom Bacillati; phylum Bacillota; class Bacilli; order Caryophanales; family Caryophanaceae; genus Paenisporosarcina; species Paenisporosarcina sp. P4_B8. The sequence goes on from NZ_JBFUHX010000025.1 coordinate 9,897, forward strand.
AGTATTTGCAACTTTGTAAAACAATTTTGGCTAATGGTGCAGTAAAAGATGACCGTACGGGAACCGGCACAAAAAGTATTTTCGGCTATCAAATGCGTTTCGATTTAACGAAAGGATTTCCTTTAATGACAACAAAACGGACAGCAATGAGATTGATTGTTTCTGAATTGCTTTGGTTTTTAAAAGGGGATACCAATGTAAAAACGTTAATCGCTGAAAACAACCATATTTGGGATGAATGGGCTTTTGAAAAATGGGTAAATAGCGAAGACTATAATGGTCCGGATATGACGGACTTTGGTTTGCGTGCAGCACATGATGAAGCATTTCAGAAAATTGTGGATGAACAAATGGCCGTTTTTAGAGAGAAAATTCTGTCCGATGATGATTTTGCGAAAAACTATGGGGACCTTGGTCCTGTGTATGGCCGTCAATGGCGTTCCTGGCCATCTGCTGATGGCACATCAATTGATCAGTTGAAGAATCTCATCATGTCACTAAAAAACAATCCAAATTCGAGACGACATATTGTCACTGCATGGAATCCATCTGAAGTAGATCAAATGGCCTTGCCTCCGTGTCATACATTTTTCCAGTTTTATGTTGCCGACAACAAGCTGTCATGTCAATTGTATCAGCGCAGTGCTGATGTGTTCTTGGGTGTACCTTTTAACATTGCTTCTTACGCTTTATTGACCCATTTGATTGCAAGGGAATGCAATCTGGAAGTCGGCGAATTTGTCCATACACTAGGTGACGCGCACATTTATTCAAATCATATGGATCAAGTGAATGAACAACTTGCGAGGGAGCCTCGTGATTTGCCCACATTGTCGATTTCAAGTGATAAGACGTCCATATTTGATTTGGAAACCTCGGATATTTCAGTAGAAGGATACAATCCACATCCACGAATTAAAGCACCGATTGCGGTGTAGAGAGAAGGCGTTTTATGATTTCATTAATCGTTGCACATGATATGAATCGCGTAATTGGCAAGAACAATAAAATGCCATGGCATATTCCAAATGAACTGGCTTATTTTAAGGAAAAAACGATGGGGAAGGCCATTGTGATGGGACGCAATACGTTTGAATCCATTGGACGTCCTTTGCCTGGCCGTTTGAACATAGTGATTACACGGAATACTTCTTATAATCCTGAAGGAGTAACCGTTGTCCATTCGATTGAAGAAGCGATTGAGATTGCAAGAAAGCATCATGAAGAAGTCATGGTCATTGGTGGGGAGCAAATTTTTAAGGAAGTCCTACCATATACAGACTTGATTTATGTCACGCTTATTCAGAATGAGTTTGAAGGAGATACGTTTTTCCCACCTTATGAAGACGGCTGGGATGTTGCTTCCACTTCAGAAACCATTACAACAGATAGCGGGTTACATTACCAATACATGATTTATAAAAAGAAAAACAGGGTGCAGGAGCTTGTTTAATTCTGTACGGACTTTTTCATTTTTATTTGGTTATTTGCCCTTTAGTTTGAAAGATTTACGTAAAGTGCAAAATCAACGCCATCTTTTGTCAACAGAAGATTATGATGTACTTGTACACCGTCAGCCTAAGAAATGGGCTGACGGTATTTTAAAGCGGACGAAAAGCACCTTCGATGTAAAAGGGTTGGAGTTCATACCAGAAGGTCCGGTCCTCTTTGTCAGTAATCATGAAGGCAATTTCGATATTCCATCGCTCATTGCCCATATTCCGAAGCCATTTGCTTTCATGTCAAAAATAGAAGTGAAGAAACTGCCGATTATTAGAGACTGGATGGAAGCAATGAATTGCGTGTTCATTGACCGTACTAATCGAAGAAGTGCCATGCAGTCAATTAAGGATATGATCGAAACATTGAAAAATGGGCATTCCATGATTATTTTCCCTGAAGGTACCCGTAGTAAAGGAAAACCAGTTCGGGAATTCAAGTCTGGTTTTGCCAGAATCGCAAAAGAAGCTCATGTCACGATTGTACCGATTGCCATTACAGGTACGTCAGAAATTATGGAAAAGAACAATACTAAAATAAGACCTGCCCATGTAAACATTCGCGTTATAGCGCCTATTTCGATTGAAACAATTCAAACTCTGTCATTAAAAGAATTGATTGATCTTGTCCAACAAAAAATTTCAAATGAAGTAGAGCTGTTGCAACACTCAAAAATTTGATGCTGATAACAATCATCTGTTTTGTAAGTACCTGGCTCATATTGGACAGCTCTAATAGTTTACATTTCCTTCAAATCTTTTTTATAATAACTATATGAAGAGAAAGGTGTGACCGGATTGGCGAAAATACATATCGTAACCGATTCAACAGCAGATTTAACGACTGAACAAATTACTCAGCATTCGATCCATGTTGTACCCTTAACGATACAAATCGATGGAAAGACATACATTGATAGAGTGGACATCCAGGGAGATTCGTTTTTGGAAATGATGAAGACATCAAAGGAACTGCCAAAAAGTTCACAGCCGGCAGTTGGCGTATTTCAGGAACTCTACGATGAGTTAGGGAAAAATGGGGATCAAATCATTTCGATACACATGTCTGGTGGTATGAGTGGAACGGTTAAATCTGCACAAGCAGCTGCTGAAATGACCAATTCTGACGTAACAGTGATTGACTCACGATTTATTTCATATGCTTTATCATTTCAAGTTTTAGAAGCAGCACAATTGGCGCAACAAGGTGCGACAGTTGAGGAAATTGTAAAAAAGCTGGACATCATGCGTGAGAACACAAATCTTTTTGTTGTTGTTGATACGTTGGAAAATTTGGTTAAAGGTGGCCGTATTGGCAAAGGGAAAGCATTAGTTGGCTCATTGTTGTCAATTAAACCAATTGCCTCGCTAGAAGGAGGAGAATACACTCCCATCCATAAAGCAAGAAGCCATAAACAAGTGGTTCAATATTTATATAAKCAGTTTTTAGAAGACACTAAAGGTAAAAAAGTGAAAGCTGTGGGCATCTCCCAAGCTAACGGCTTTGCGATGGCAGATCCATTGAAAAAATTAATTGAGGAATCCAGTTTTCATGATGTTTCAATAGGATATACGACGCCAATTGTTAGTACCCATACTGGTATTGGCGCTATTGGTTTTATGTACACCGTCGAATAAAGAAGGAAACGAGCAGGGAGAGATCCCTGCTTTTCTAATGAGAGGGAGAGGGAAAATGATAAAACGATTGATACTTGTCATCTTGGTGAGCGTATTCATCTTGACAGGATGTCAATTTGGCCAAATAAGCAGCCCCGATTTTTCATCAAGACAACCATTTGCAATGAAAGATTTCTTTATAAGTGAAACGTTCTTTCCAGATGATATCATGCTAGTTGGTTTAGGCGATTCTTTAACACAAGGTGTAGGGGATGAACGGAAATTGGGAGGGTATTTGGGACGCCTGGCGTCTGAAATGAAAACTTTTCAAGGAATCCGTGAAGTTGACTTAAGGAACGAAGCGAAGAGGGGAAGACGAAGTGACCAATTATTGAAGCAACTGAAATCTGGTGACATTAACGAACCCATTCAGGAAGCTGATTTAATCATTGTGACAATCGGTGGAAACGACATCATGCGCATCGTCAAGCAAGATTTATTTCAATTACGAATTGCTGCTTTTCAGAAAGAGTTAGTGAAATTCTCTGAGCGTTATTCGGAAATTCTCATGGAAATCAGAAAAGTCAACCCGAATTCACCCATTCTCATGGTTGGCTTATACAATCCGTTTACGGTTGTGACAAATGAAAAAAATGAGTTTGATCAAATCATGATGAATTGGAACGAAGCAATTCTTAACACTTCTTACACCGACGTAAATGCTTGTTTTGTACCTGTAAGCGATTTATTCAACTCGAATGAAAACATGGTATATCATACGGATTTTTTTCATCCAAATAGTAAAGGCTATGAACAAATGAAAGACCGCATACTGGAATCCCTTGAATCTTGCGGTTTAAAACACTTAGCAAAAGGGGAAAAGGATTTTTAAGGAGTTGACATATTAATGAATGGATGGAAAGTTGCTTTTTTACTATTAATTGCACTAATAATCACTTCTGTAGTTGTTTTTGTTATTTGGATGACTTCACCTTCTGATAAAACGATTATTCCTGAACCACAGGCAACTTCCGATGGAAATGTGTTGACGCTAAAGACCACCAAAGAAGATTTTGAAGGCATTGCTAATTCGTACATAGCTGAAGCGATAAATATAAAGCCGATGCCAGTCGTTCTAAGTGTCGAGGATCAAATACTCCTGTCTACTGAACTTACTATTTTTTCAACCAAACTTCCCGTCATCATGAAATTTGATCCGCTGGTCGAGCCGAATGGCAACTTGAGACTGGTTCAAACAGGCGTAGAAGTCGGTCCATTAGAGCTTGATCCAAAATACGTGTTAAACTTACTGAAGGATTCCGTAACTTTGCCTGAATGGATGATTGTACGACCGGATGAAGAAGATGTGTATATCGATCTATCCCGTATTCCGATGAAATCCAATGTGAAAGTTAAAGCTAAAGAATTTAATCTACAAAAAGATGAAATCACTCTCGAGATACTTGTTCCGAGTAACTAAAGGAGGTCTACTCATGACCATTGAAAAAGCAACATTTGCAGGTGGATGTTTCTGGTGCATGGTGAAGCCATTTGACTCGTATGAAGGCATCCATTCAGTTATTTCAGGATATACAGGTGGAGATGTAGAAAATCCGACGTACGAACAAGTATGCACGAATTCTACTGGACACAAAGAAGCTGTACAGATTACCTTTGATTCAAATGTGTTTCCTTACGAACAACTTATTGAACTGTTTTGGATGCAAATTGATCCTACAGATCCTGGGGGTCAATTTTTTGATCGCGGATCATCCTATGAGACCGCAATTTTTTACCATAGTGAAGAACAAAGACAGATTGCTGAAAGATCCAAACAAGAATTACAAGACAGCGGAAAATTCTCGCAACCAATTGTCACACCGATTGTGGAAGTGAAAGCATTTTATCCAGCAGAACAGTATCATCAGGACTACTATAAAAAAAATCCAACACATTACGAACGGTATCAGGTAGGATCCGGAAGAGCAGGATTTATACAAAAAATGTGGGGTGACCAAAAATGACTAAAGAAGATTTAAAAAATAAACTGACACCTATGCAATATCACGTAACTCAGGAAAATGGAACAGAGCCGCCACATCGCAATGAATTTGATCAACATTTTAATGAAGGTATTTATGTTGATATTGTTTCCGGAATACCCTTGTTCAGTTCAAAAGATAAATATGATGCTGGCTGCGGATGGCCAAGTTTTACTAAGCCTATCGATGGTCCGGAAGTAACAGAACATACGGATGTTTCTCACGGCATGACCAGGACTGAAGTAAGAAGTAAAACAGCCAATTCGCATTTAGGACACGTTTTTCCGGATGGGCCAGGTCCTGAAGGTTTACGTTATTGCATTAATTCGGCGGCATTGAAATTCATTCCGAAAGAGAAGTTGCAAGAAGAAGGATACAGTGAATATTTAAGTCACTTTTAAAGAAAAAGCTAAACTCAAATAACTAAGAGTTTAGCTTTTTCTTCTGCTTAGACTTTTACTTTATATTTGAAAACCTGTATATATAGAATATAAGAACACTATCTTTGGAGGTTAATATGAATCATACATTCTATAAATACACCCTGACTTTCAGAGGAGGACCAAAATCGGATCTTAAGGCTATGTTTGCGGAAGCTATGTTTCAGGATTTGCCTTTCCCAAAGCAATCTTCCGATTTTGAAGAAATTTCCCGTTACATTGAAGAATTGGCGCACTCCGATATGAGCGCAAGTATTTTTGATGAAATTTGGTCGTTATATGAAACAAATGTCCTGTCTCAATCGTAAAGATGTATAGAAACTAATTAGGAGGAATGTATATGTCGATTTTCAATAAAGTTTTAGCATCTGTAGGAGTGGGCAATGCAAGGGTAGATACAAAACTGAACGATTCTGCTTTTGTTGCAGGTGAATTGATCTCAGGAGTTACTGAAGTGGTTGGGGGAAACATATCTCAAAACGTGGATAGTATTTATATTAAAGTTTATACTACTTACGAACGCGAATCGAACGACAATAAATACACAGATTCAGTCGCAATTTATTCCCACAAATTAAACGAACCATTCACGATTGAAAAAGGAGAGAAAAAGGCATTCCCATTTTCATTCAATCTTCCGCTCATTACTCCAGTCACCATGGGAAGAACGAGAGTTTGGTTACAAACCGGTCTTGACATTAAAAATGCAGTGGATCCTGGTGATAAAGATATGATTGAAATCCGACCAAATGCTTTTGTTCAGGCTGGGTTGACTGCCGCTCAAAATTTAGGTCTTAAATTACGTAAAGTAGATTGTGAAGAAGCACCGCGTGCATACAGAGGTATTACTCCTTTCGTTCAGGAATTCGAGTTTTTTGCAGCATCTGGACCATTTAGAGGAAAATTTGATGAAATTGAACTAACGTTTATTCCAAAAGGATTGGATCAGGTTGAATTACTTATCCAAGTCGATCGTAAAGTGCGAGGCTTGGGTAGCTTGTTCTCGGAAGCACTGAATATGGATGAGTCATATATCCGCATGTCTTTGTCAAAAACTGATTTATCATCTCTTGAGTCCCGATTAAATCAGGAAATTGCTCGTTACGTTTAACACCGTTTGCATATCGACACAAAAAACAGTATGATAGTACGGAAATGTTTATAAAGTGAGGTTACAAAGATGAGTGTTCATATTAATGCTAAAAAAGGCGATATCGCTGATACGATTTTATTACCGGGAGATCCACTACGTGCTAAATACATTGCAGAAACGTTTTTGGAAGACGTTGTTCAGTACAATGAAGTACGTAATATGTTCGGATACACTGGAACTTACAAAGGGAAACGTATTTCTGTACAAGGAACAGGAATGGGCGTACCTTCAATTTCGATTTACGTTACAGAATTAATGGCTGAATATGATGTTCAAAAATTAATTCGTGTAGGGACTTGTGGTTCAATTCACCAAGACGTTAAACTCCGTGATGTAATCATTGCACAAAGTGCTTCAACGGATTCCAAAATGAACGATATCATTTTCAACGGCGTTACCTTTGCACCGACAGCAGATTTCGATTTACTATTAAAAGCTTACAATGCTGGTAAAGAAAAAGGCTTGAATCTAAAAGTTGGTAATGTATTCACTGAGGATGTATTCTACAACGAGCATGCTGAGCATGAAAAATGGGCTCAATATGGAATTTTGGCACTTGAAATGGAGTCAGCTGCTCTGTATACATTAGCTGCTAAATTTGGCCGTCAAGCTCTTGCAATCCTAACAGTAAGTGATCACTTGTTAACAGGGGAAGTAACATCTTCTGAAGAACGTCAATTGACATTTAACGACATGATTGAAGTAGCATTAGATGCTGCGATTCAAGATTAATTAGAATATTTTAAAAGGCTGTCATATTATTTTTTTGACAGCCTTTTTCTTTCCGTTTACTTGATGTAACTGATAAACTATACATAACTATTGAAGCATGTATTTTAATGGTTTCGATTTGAAAGTGGTGAATGACTTGGATGAATTGAAAAACAATACGGAACAACCAGCAGGACAACCTGAACAACCGGAACAACCAGAACATGTAGAACATGATGGTCCAGCAGGAAAGTATATACGCTTGAAACCTTTCTTTTTCATCATGCTGATTTTCACATTAATTTTGAGTACAGCAGGATTAACGATTTTTGCTTTAACATTTGGCGATGAAAAGGTCGTCGAGGTCGGAGCTCCTGAAAGAAGAGAGTTTACAAAGTTATACCAGGCGTATGATGAATTGAAGGCTGGCTACTACGCTGATATTGACCAAGATGCTATTGTCAATGGAGCAATCAATGGAATGATTGAAGCCCTGGGGGATCCTTACTCCGATTATATGAACCAAGAAGAGGCTGCTCAATTCGAAGAAAGTATTTCTTCAAGTTTCCAGGGAATCGGTGCTGAAATTCAAGAACGCAATGGAGTTATCTCTGTAGTGTCACCAATTAAAAATTCACCAGCAGAAAAAGCAGGGATTTTGCCAAATGACAAAATCATTGCAGTTGATGGGAAAAACATTCATGGTATGAGTGCTTCCGAAGCCGTATTGCTGATTCGTGGAGAAAAAGGCACATCCGTTTCGTTGACTATTCAACGTGGTGAAATGAAAGAACCGCTTGAAGTTGAAATTGTGCGTGACGAGATTCCGATTGAAACTGTTTATGCAGAGCTATTGGAAGATAATGTTGCACACATTCAAATTACAAGTTTCTCAACCAATACGTATGAAGAACTGCTTGCAGCCATAACTGAAATGGAGGATGCGGGAATGAAAGCATTAGTGCTGGACGTCCGCCAAAATCCAGGTGGCTTGTTGACATCAGCTATTGATATCTCCAATTTGTTTGTTGATGACGGCAAACCTTTATTCCAGACCCAGGAAAAAGGGAAGGAAGCAGAAATTTACTATGCAACGGATGAAACGAAAGTTAAAGTACCTGTTTCTTTATTAATAGATGAAGGAAGTGCTTCTGCTTCAGAAATTCTTGCAGCTGCAATGAGTGAATCGGCCGGTACAAAATTGGTAGGCTTAAATTCATTCGGTAAAGGAACGGTACAAACAGCAAATGAATTAAAAGACGGGTCTAATATGAAATTCACAACTGCGAAATGGTTAACTCCTGAAGGCAATTGGATTCACGAAAAAGGGATTGCCCCTGACGTGAAAGTAGAATATCCAGCTTATACGCAGCTTGCGTATTTGGATGCGTCTATCGAAATGAAAAATGGCGTTTTATCTGATCAAGTGAAAGCTGCAGAAGAAATGCTTACTGCAATTGGCATTGATACAGGAAAAGTGGATGGACTGTTTGATGATCAAACGGAAGCTGCTGTAAAACAAGTTCAAAAAGAAGCAAAACTTGAAGAAACGGGCGTCTTGACGGGTGATTCGACGTTTGCCTTAATGGACCGTTTACGTGTGAAAATCAAAAAGGATGATCCACAACTTTTGAAAGCAAAAGATTTGGTATTAGAAGAACTAGCAAAATAAACAAAAGCTGGCCTGCAATTTGAGGCCAGCTTTTTTCACCAGAAAGGGCGTACACGATGAAAGACGTTTATTTATTCAGCGGTTTTTTGGGAAGCGGAAAAACCTCATTATTAACAGATACGATTCGACAGTTGAAAGAAAAAGGATTAAAACCCGCGATATTGATGAATGAACTAGGAAAACTTCCATTTGATTCTCAGTCAGTAGATGAAGACATTCCATTGAAGGAAATGTTGGAAGGATGTATCTGCTGTACCGGCTCTGAACAGACAGAGGCTCAATTACAAACATTGTTGGCAGGCGAAGCATTCGATGTACTGATTATTGAAACAACCGGTGCAGCACATCCTGTTGAAGCGCTGGATGCTGTCTATTCACCATTATTTGCGAAACAATTAAATGTCAAAGGAATCGTGACAGTGGTTGACAGCTTGCTTTGGTTAGATCGTCAAGCATTACGTCCTCAAATTCGTTCTCTCTTTTTGGAGCAAATTCGTCATGCGCACTTATTGTTAGCCAATAAAATGGATTTGCTGTCTGATGCACAACAGGCGAAAATTACATATGAATTACAAAGTTTCAATCCTTCTGCGACAATTATTCAAACATCTCACGGAAAATGTCCGTTTGCCATGTTAGAAAGATTGAAAGGCACTGTGCAAAAGACAGATGTTAATCAAGCCCGTATCGGTGAAGAACTTGCCTTGTCCACAAGACTAGTTACTTTTAAACAATCGATTAATAAAGAAGAGTTTGAAGATTGGTTACGTACATTGCCATCTTCCGTATATCGCATGAAAGGTTACGTTCCTATCATTGGCATGAAAAACCCTATGCTTTTCCAATATTCGTATGGAATGGTGCAGTGGTTGCCTGAGTATGTGAAAATGGAGCCGGCAATTATAGTCATTGGTGAACAAATTGCACAACTGAAAGTTCCAGGAAGCGAGTGATTAAGTCATGAATGAAACGATACTAGCTTATCAATCATTGTTCCCATATCGTCAAGGAACTAAGTTGATTGAAACCATGGATCAATTATCAGACTGCATAAGAATCGAATTATTAGATGAGCTCACCCACCCACGTGTTAGGAAAAGCGCTGATGTAAAATTACAAATTGCTTTTGATAGAATCAATAGAAGTAGCCTCATCTCTGTAGAAAAAGAGGGGCTAAAGAAGGTTTATGAGGCTGTTTATCAGTCCGTCAATAGCTAATTTAATGAAAGATATGGTAATTTCCCTAAAACCACGCAATATTGATGTCGTGTAAACCGCTTGAAGAGTACCTTTTCATTTCTGCTGGCAACAGTGGAAATGAATGGGTATTTTTTTCATAGTTTTAGCCGATAGACTAGGTGGCAGAGGAGGGAATAACAAATGAAAAAAATGTTACTAGGTTTAACAATGGGAGCTATGGTGTTCTCATTCAGTCAAGGTACGACCGCAGAAGCTTCATTTTCATCAAATCAACCCACTTGTCTTACTAATACAAGTTTTGACTGGTCAACACGTACTCTAGCAAAACCGGTGGCGAACTCAGCCATGGAAAAACAATTGATAGATCAACTTTATGCACAGCTATTTGCTGCAGGTTTTAAAGCTCCAACACAAAAACCAGCTGTCCCAGCAAAACCAGCTGTCCCAGCAAAACCAGCTATCCCAGCAAAACCAGCTGTCCCAGCAAAACCAGCTGTCCCAGCAAAACCAGCTGTCCCAGCAAAACCAGCTGTCCCAGCAAAACCGGCTGTCCCAGCAAAACCGGCTGTCCCAGCAAAACCAACGGCCCCAACAACACCACCTTCATCAGGTAATATTTCGTCAATTGAACAACAAGTTCTTACATTGACGAATCAAGAGCGTGCTAAAGGCGGATTAAAACCCCTTGCTACTGATGCTGCTTTGATGGACACTGCTCGTGCAAAATCAGCAGATATGAGCAAGAATAACTATTTCTCTCATACAAGCCCAACAATGGGATCTCCATTCGATCAAATGAAAGCTAAAGGCATTCAATACAAGGCTGCTGCTGAAAATATCGCAATGGGTCAAAGAACGGCTGCTGAAGTCGTTAAAGGATGGATGGAATCACCAGGACATCGCGCAAATATCATGAATGGTACTTATACTCATATTGGTATTGGATACAATGCAAACGGTAATTACTGGACACAACAATTCATTCAAAAATAATACACAAAGCCATCTCAATTCGTTGAGATGGCTTTTAGACTGTAGACAAAAAATAAAAAGAGTGAATATAACTGTATACTAATGAAAAAGAGTGTATGCAAGAAAATGTTGATTTCCTTTGCGGCGGACGCGTTTCGCGGGCACGGCTTTAGTCTCCTCGTCACTAGAAAAACCGGTGCTCCTGTTTCTGCATCGCTCTGCTAGCTTCGAAACATGAAAGTACGTTTTGCATCGCTTCGCTAGCTTCGTTTCCTGCGGGGCCTTCAGCTCGTGCTTTTCCCGCTGAAAAGATTAGGACCAAAGGCAATTTGGTCCTAATCTTTGCGACGAGTAACCGCAGAAGCAGATGTATTCAGACGCCTCCACTCCAATCAACGGATTTAGCTTCTGTTTGCGTATCTCTTCATATTATTTCATTAGAAAGATGGTCGGCTATTTCTGAAGACTCCTGCGGAAAAACGAAATAAGCTAGACCCCACAGGGTCAGCTGGCATAGACAGCTGAGCCGAGGAGGCTAGCGTTTCGTCCGCGGAAAGCGAAAGAAATAGCCGACCATAATATTTTTCGATAGAGTGCAAAAGATAAGAATGCGAATTTTTATACTTTTATATTGATTAATATTCTTTCGTCAACAAGCTGAAAGCCATCTCAATTCGTTGAGATGGCTTTTTTTGTGCTATTTACATTTTTAAAGGCACTATTAAACTTTATTGCTGTATATCGTACATTTGCGCTAGCATCACATTCCTCATGAGCCAACAAGTATGAAAATCATATAGTTGTGGATCTCACGCTTCGAAAGTGCTTCTCCTGCGGTTACTCGTCGCCTAAAAGATTGCACTCGTCGCAAAGAGCAAATTGGAGAACAAATTGCGCATTTGCAAGTTCCAGGAAGTGTGTGATCGGACATGAATGAAACGATACAAGCTTTTCAATCATTGTTCCCATATCGTCAAGGAACTAAGTTGATTGAAAATGAATCGATTATCAGAAGTGCTCACTCACCCACGTGTTAGGAAAAGCACAGTTGTATAAGTAAATATTACTTTTGATAGAATCGATAGAAGTAGCCTCATTCCTGTATAAAAAGAGAGGTTAAAGAAGGTTTATGAAGCTGTTTATCAGCCCGTCAATAGCTAATTTAATGAAAGATATGGTAATTTTTCTAAGACCACGCAATTTTTATGTCGTGTAAACCACTATGAGAGTACCTTTTCATTTCTGATGGCAACAGTGGTAATGAATGGGTATTTTTTTCATAGATTTAGCCGATAGACTAGGTGGCAGAGGAGGGAATAACAAATGAAAAAAATGTTACTAGGTTTAACAATGGGGACTATGGTGTTCTCATTCAGTCAAGGTACGAC
>NZ_JBFUHX010000026.1:0-22414 GCF_056402175.1 Paenisporosarcina sp. P4_B8
CGCGGGGTGGAGCAGCACGGTAGCTCGTTGGGCTCATAACCCAAAGGTCGCAGGTTCAAATCCTGCCCCCGCAACCAAATGGTCCCGTGGTGTAGCGGTTAACATGCCTGCCTGTCACGCAGGAGATCGCGGGTTCGATTCCCGTCGGGACCGCCATTTTTTATGAAGTGTTAAGAATTGGAATAAGCAAAGAAGGTCTAGGAAGCAAAATGAGTAAGTGAAGGAGCGTACTAACGTACGTGACTGAACGAACGAATGAAGCTGACAACGAGATTCGAAGCTTAGTACAATTCGAATGTGGCTCAGTAGCTCAGTCGGTAGAGCAAAGGACTGAAAATCCTTGTGTCGGCGGTTCGATTCCGTCCTGAGCCACCATTATATTTTTTCCCGCCGGTGTAGCTCAGTTGGTAGAGCAACTGACTTGTAATCAGTAGGTCGAGGGTTCGACTCCTTTCGCCGGCACCATCTTCAATTGGAGGGGTAGTGAAGTGGCTAAACACGACGGACTGTAAATCCGTTCCTTCGGGTTCGGCGGTTCGAATCCGCCCCCCTCCACCAACTTTAGGGGCATAGTTTAAAGGTAGAACTGAGGTCTCCAAAACCTCCAGTGTGGGTTCAATTCCTACTGCCCCTGCCAATTTTATATTATAGTGGCGGTTGTGGCGAAGTGGTTAACGCATCGGATTGTGATTCCGACATTCGAGGGTTCAATTCCCTTCAGTCGCCCCATTTTTAACAAATTTACTTAAAAAAGCATATACTAACATTGTGGCGGGCGTGGCGAAGTGGTTAACGCATCGGATTGTGATTCCGACATTCGGGGGTTCAATTCCCCTCGTTCGCCCCATCTTATTAGTGGGGTATAGCCAAGCGGTAAGGCAACGGATTTTGATTCCGTCACGCCCTGGTTCGAATCCAGGTACCCCAGTATTTTTGCGGAAGTAGTTCAGTGGTAGAACACCACCTTGCCAAGGTGGGGGTCGCGAGTTCGAACCTCGTCTTCCGCTCCAACATGATTTGGCGGCATAGCCAAGTGGTAAGGCACAGGTCTGCAACACCTTTATCACCGGTTCAAATCCGGTTGCCGCCTCCATATATACTTTCATATGTCTGCATGTATTGATTTGCCCGAGTGGTGGAATGGCAGACACGCCGCACTCAAAATGCGGTGCCGCAAGGCGTGCCAGTTCGAGTCTGGCCTCGGGTATCATTAAAAAAGCAGTATCTACTTATGTAGATACTGCTTTTTTAATTTTATATAAATAATAGGGAATACTGAAAGTACAACGGTTTACCTCTGATCGTTCTTTTTATCATTATTGACGGGGTGATTGGCCGCCTTTTTCGTATTTGTTTTTGCTGCTTTGTTTTGACCTATAATATCTAAATCATCTGGACTTAAATCGTATCCATGGCCAAATTCTTCACGATCAAATCTTGCCTTCTTCAAGTTTTTATTTTCTTTTTGTTTGATATTGCCTTTATCTGTAGTCAAAGAAACTCACCTCCATTTCCTGTTAGGATGTTCTGAAAGCCCCAGTTTATTCAAATCCATCATATTGATTAGTTACAAAAAAAACGCCTAAGCAAAATGCTTAAGCGTTTTATGCGAGAAAAATAACATGGCTTATCAACCCAAGCCCCGCACTATTGAGTATTATCTTTAGTTCGCTACATAAACGATGTAAAATATGCCAATTGAGCGAACCGAAGCCTAAGTTTATTAAATGGTATTACACACGCGTATCTTGTATTAAGGAGTTATTGGATTTTGACTTTCCTTGAATTCGGATTGGGTTGTAAATAACTCTTCTGTAAAGGAAGGTTGAACAAACCAAGTTCTGCCCAAGTATACAATCAGAAATAACAGATGTGCGAATAAAGATGAAAGCCATGGAGATAAGAAAAAATTGGACTCCACTGCTTTAAATTGAATGATTCCCTCCCCGAGGTTCCCAGATACTCCATAAAACAGTCCATATGCAATATTTAATCCAGCGTGCAATCCTGTATTTGCCCAAATTGAATGGGTCCTGTAAAAGGCATAAGCCAAGCTGATACCCAGGCAGGCTGAAAAAATAAAGTTATTTAACGTCAATCCTTCTATCCAAATATCGTCAAGCGTATAAAGGATTACCGATATTACAATCAGCATTCCAAATGACACACGCTTGTGAAAATGGTGAAAAACCAGTCCTCTAACAATCATATCGCTGATTAAAGATCCTACGCCGAATCCTGCACAGATTATTAAAAGCACAATCAAGCCATCAGAGATTGATTTTGTACCAGTTACGATATATTCCTCTAATATCATTCGGACTCCAAATAATAAACTCCAACCAATAAAACCAATTAATAATCCGATGCCTAGGTTCTTTTGCCAACCTTTAAAGAAAATCAAGCCATAGCTTTCAAATCCTTTACCAAAGAATTTCTTGGCCAGGAGGTATGCCACCGGAAAGAAGCTAAGCAGATGCAGGAATCTGACAATATCATTCATTGGAATCAGCAAGGGTACAAAATAGAAATAAAATGAAAGCATGGTGTATGAAGTTACAAATGAAAGTATCTTGATTTTCAAATAGGTCATTTCTCCAGTCTGTTTTTCTAATATAAATGATCCAATAAATGCACTGTGAAATCCTTTATTAGATGGACGAGTTTCTGGTGAAGGAGATATATAAAGATATGATTAAGTCGCTACTCACATGACCACATTGAATATATCAAATAAGGATAAAGGTGATAAAATGGTTGGCTGGGCTTGGCTGTTAGTTGTATTAAATAGTTTGGATGGAATTGCCACATATGTCGGAATCACGATGTTGATTATCTCCGAAGCTAATCCACTATTAATAAAGTTAGACCCGTTTACTATTCTCATAATTAAACTGTTTTTAAGCACCCTTTTTGCAGTATTTATTTTAAAATATCCATTCCAACAGTTTGGTAAAAGTTTTAAATACGTATTGAGTTTTGCCAATGCCTGTTATCTAAGTGTTTTCTTATTTCACATTTTTTGGATTGGCATGAGCATTATGTCTTAAAAACATGCGATAGTCAGATGATAGCAATGACAAATGTAAAATTAGCCGTTGTTTATTACAAGAAAGAGAAATTCCAACTTTCAGATCAACTTATGCTGGTTTAGAAACGATCATTAGGGAACAGAACAAAAACGAATAGAAAAAACCGCTTCGATTGAAGCGGTTTTTCTATGCAATCATGATATAGTTGGCAAGTTAGCCTGAACCTGCTCTTTAGATAAAATTACGGATGAAAAATTTCCTCCGTTAACTTGTGTAAACATTTTCCCAGCCGCAGTTACTAGCTGCTCTGCAGCCTCAATCGACATGGAAGGCTTTAAAAAGAAAAATTGTAAAGCGTCAACGGTTTGTTCACTAACAGCGGTGCGGAGTGAATCGACAAAAGGGCTGCCAAATGGACCTATGGTATCTTGGATGGTAAGCATGCCCTGTAGATTATTTTCACGTCCATTGATTCCGGTATATGTAGTGTCAGATACTCCTAGTTTTATGTGAATATCACTTTCTACATGAGATAAATCATAAAGACCAACAGGGATTTCGTATTGCAAGGAAAAGAAGTTATTTAAATCCACACCACTGTTTAAAGGCTGTAAATAGTTTTGATTACGAATTCGACGCATCATGGCCTCCATGGAGGGGCGATAACGACCGGGATCGGCTCCAAACTTTTTCCAAAGAGCCCGCCATTCTTTAATTCCTTCATAATCAGTCAATTCATTATCTTGTAAGTCAAAAAATAAGTGTTCTTGAAATAATTGCATGCGTCCTTTTAACATTTGGGGCGATTCTGAGATGACAAATTTGGTATAATGGTTAATGCCTATTTTAATAAATTCGTCGATTTGAAAAATGGACGATTCTATAGAAGCTTTCATGCTTTCACCTACAATTCGTTTTTCAATAGTTTATCACAAGGAGGGAGAAGTTTTATGAATGTCAATCAATTTCAACAAGAACTAATAACTTATGCACATTCCATTGGCATCGATAAAATCGGCTTTGCTTCTTCCGATCCTTTTCGTGAGTTGAAGAATCGATTGAAACGCCAGCAGGAACTGGGGTACCAATCAGGCTTTGAAGAGCCTGACCTTGAAAAAAGAACAGTTCCATCGCTTTTATTGAACGAAGCAGAGAGTATTATTTCAATCGCCATTGCCTATCCATCCCGCATGGAAAATGCACCGCAAGGGAAGAAAGGTGAGCGACGGGGTATTTTTGCCAGAGCCTCTTGGGGAATGGACTATCATACAGTGTTAAGGGACCGTTTAGCTAAATTGGAGCTGTTTATAGCGGAACATATTGAAGACGCTAAAACACGCTCTATGGTGGACACAGGAGAGTTGTCTGATCGGGCTGTTGCCGAACGTGCGGGAATCGGATGGAGCGCTAAAAATTGTTCGGTTATTACGCCCGAATTTGGATCCTATGTTTATTTGGGAGAGATTATTACGAACATTCCCTTCGCACCTGATACACCAATGGAAGATGAATGTGGAGATTGTCGATTGTGTTTGGACGTTTGCCCGACTGGTGCGTTGATTGAAGGTGGTCAGCTCAATGCGCAACGATGTATTGCTTTTTTGACTCAGACCAAAACATTTTTGCCAGATGAGTTCCGAACCAAAATCGGAAACCGCATCTATGGATGTGATACTTGCCAAACGGTTTGTCCGAAAAACAAAGGTAAATTCAATATGCATCAAATTGATTTTCAGCCTGACCCTGAAATTGCAAAGCCGTTGCTATTACCATTGTTGAAAATGAGCAACAAGGAATTCAAAACTAAATTCGGCCATGTGTCTGGTTCCTGGAGAGGTAAGAAACCCATCCAAAGGAATGCAATTTTAGCACTGGCACATTTTAAAGAAGAAAGTGCCATTCCGAATTTGATTGACTTACTCCAATCTGATGAACGACCGGTGATTCGTGGCACAGCTGCATGGGCCATAGGTAAGATTGGTACATCTGAAGGAATGGAAGCTTTGCAAAAAGCATTAACAGTAGAGAAAGATCCAGAAGTGATTAAAGAAATTCTCAAAGGGATATCCTTTGAAACCAAACATTGAGGAAGTGACGGAAATGGCTATACATGTGGTACTTTATCAACCACTTATCCCAGCAAATACAGGTAACATTGCACGTACGTGTGCAGGGACGGATACGAAATTACATTTAATACGACCATTAGGGTTTTCAACCGACGATAAAATGCTAAAACGTGCAGGGCTCGATTACTGGGAGCATGTTGATATTCACTATTATGACGCTTTAGACGAGTTATTTGCCAAATATCCTGAAGGGGAGTTTTTCTTCCTTACGAAGCATGGGTCTAAACCACATACTACATATAACTATAGCGAGATTGAGAAAGATTTCTTTTTCGTCTTCGGAAAAGAAACGTCTGGTTTGCCTCGTGAATTGATTGATGCAAATCAAGACCGTTGCCTACGTATTCCTATGAATGATAATGTACGCTCATTAAATTTGTCTAATACAGCTGCTATTTTAATTTATGAAGCACTGCGTCAACAAGATTATCCGAATTTAGATTAAAAAAACGGGATTGCTAATTATAGCAATCCCGTTTTACATGATTATTTCTTTTCAGATGCACCTGGTTTGTCATCGTACCCTGCCGTGAAGATCGCAGCAAGGAATGCAACAGTAACACCAAGAATAAGTAGTAAGCTCATTTTTGTTGCCTCCTTTTGAGAGTATTACAATATCATACCTAAGTATAGCTTACTTCATTTCAAAAAGAAATATTCTCCTCGATACAAATATGGCGAAATTCGTTCAATGCAAATGTTGCTTTCTCTGTAAGGTTCTTATACGATAGCAAAAAGGAGCTGAGCGAACATGTCGAAAAAAGAACGAGATCCTGAGAATGGTTCAATGGCTTCATCGATGGAAGAGATGAAACAGCTTGGCCGTCAAATGGAAAAAATGCGTGATGAACATGAATTAAAAAAAGATCATCGAGTTTCCGATCCTGCACAATCGGATGAAGCTGAACCGATTCATAAACGAAAAAACGACTGAAGTCAAAAGGCTCCAGTCGTTTTTATATTAATGAGGCAAGAATAGTAACTGATACAGGAACAGAGCAGCGAAGATATATAGTAACGGATGTACTTTTCGTGCCTGGCCTTTAAAGATTTTCAATAATGGATAAAGGATGAATCCGAGTTCAATACCCGTGGCAATACTTGATGTCAGTGGCATTGTTAAAATAATTATGAAAGCAGGGAATGCCTCGTCGAAAGAATCCCAATCGATATGCTTCACTGCACTGATCATCAAACTACCGACAATAATCAAAGCTGGTGCAGTAATGGCAGCTACACTTGATAGTGAAGAAACTAGTGGTCCAAAGAAAGCTGCAATGATGAATAATACTGCGACCGTAACGGAAGTTAAACCTGTACGACCACCTACAGCTACACCTGAAGATGACTCGATGTAAGCAGATGTAGGACTAGTACCAAACATTGCTCCAACAGTCGTCGCAACTGAATCTGCAAGCAAAGCTTGTCTTGCACGTGGCATTGTATTGCCTTTCATTAAACCAGCTTGTTTCGCAACACCAATCATCGTACCTGTAGTATCAAATAAAGTAACGAGTAAGAAAGAAATAACGATACCGAACATGCCATATTGGTATACATCGATAAATGCTACAATAGGATCCCATACAATGATGCCTTCTGGCAAAGAAGGGAGTTTCATTAATGTTGACTCAAACTTCAATTGACCTGTAAAGAAAGCAACAATACCTGTAGCGATCATTCCGTAGAATAATGCGCCGTAAACATTCATGACCATCAATATCAACGTGATGAGCAATCCGAACAATGTCAGCAATACTGGTTCACTTGTTAAATCGCCAAGCTTCACCAAGTTTTGGGGATGAGCTTCAACCAAATGAGATAGTCGCAGGCCAATAAAAGCGATAAACAAGCCGATACCAGCGGTAATACCATGTTTTAAATTTTCAGGGATAATTTCGATTAATTTTTTACGTAAAGGTGTTAAAGATAAAAGGATAAATAATAGTCCGGAAATAAATACTGCTGAAAATGCAGTGATGTAATTAATTTCCCCATTGGAGGAAATAACGACGGTGTAAGTGAAAAATGCATTTAAACCCATACCTGGTGCAATGGCGATAGGATAGTTTGCAAATAACCCCATCCATAAAGTACCTACAACTGCTGAAATAATAGTTGCTAGAAAGACTTGATCAAAAGGTACGCCAGCATCTGCCAAGATGACCGGATTGACGATTACGATATAAACCATCGTCAAAAATGTCGTCATACCTGCGAGGATTTCAGTTTTTACATTAGTATTATGCTCTTTTAAGCGAAACATAGTGTGTCTCCTTTCAAAAGACGAACGAAATAACCAACATTCCATATAATATTCGCTTTTAGAGGAATGTGCAATAGTTTTTGATGAAAAAATCATCTCACTCGTAAAATTTAGATTCAATTTGTACAATAGATGTATGAAGGAAGAACAAGGAATGGAAAGGATGAAGAACATGACTTTAACAATACAATCCACCAAAACATTACATAACGGGATTGAGATTCCACGTCTGGGTCTAGGCGTTTATAAAATGACAAATCCCGAAGAAGCAGTGAAGGCGATGACTACGGCTCTTCAAGTAGGCTATCGTGCAATCGATACTGCTTCTTTATATGCCAATGAAAAAGAGGTCGGCGAATCGGTTCGGGCATCTGGTTTAAAACGTGAAGATGTATTTGTTACAACCAAAGTGTGGAACGCCGATCAAGGGTATGATCAGACATTGCGTGCTTTTGAAGCGTCGCTTGAAAAATTGGGTTTCGATTATTTGGATCTGTATTTAACACACTGGCCGGTTAAAGAAACGTTCGTAGACACATATCGTGCGATCGAACGTCTGTATGATGAAAAATTGATTCGTGCGACAGGAGTATCCAATCACCAACAGCATCACTTAGAAGAAATTTTTGCGAAAGCTAATGTCAAACCAATGGTTAATCAAATCGAGTTAAGTCCACGTCTTACTCAGTATGACCTAAGAACGTTTTGTGCAGACAACCAAATCGCTGTGACATCCTGGTCCCCATTGGCACGTGGCGGTCTGCTGGACGAGCCATCACTTGTAAGAATGGGGAATAAATATGGAAAGACGTCAGCTCAAATCATCATCCGTTGGCATTTGCAACATGACCTGATAGTGATTCCGAAATCGGTAACACCAGAACGCATTGCAGCCAATGCCGATGTGTTTGATTTTGAGTTGTCATTTGAAGATATGAAAAATATTGATTCATTGAATTTGAACGAACGCACTGGGGCAGATCCAGATAATTTTTCTTTTAATTTCTAATACAAAGGCTCTGTTAAACGATAATATTATTATCGTTCATATGTGCTAGCCGCAAATGCTCTTCTTTATTTGTTATTTAATCTCTACAGCATTCTATAATAAAGCCAATACAAAAAGAGATTCCATGAGTCATTGATGACTTAGGAATCTCTTTTGTTTTTACATATTTATTTTGGCTTTCGCATTCTTTGTCTATACAGTTGTTTCATTCGGTTACTTTCTTGAAACTGCGAGAGGTGAGTTATTTATAGTCCTCGACCACAATCATTTCTTTCGTAATCGGGTGAACAAATTGTAGTTTTTTCGCTTGCAGTGAATAATTGTCCGCTCTTGTTCTTGAACCATATAATCTGTCACCAGTAACGGGGTGGCCGATAGAGCTTAAGTGAACACGGATTTGATGCGTGCGTCCAGTTTCCAAAATCACGTGTACTTTTGTGAAATTAGAATCTTGTCCCACAACTTCAAAGTGAGTGATAGCTGTTTGACCTGATGGAGAGACTGTTCGACGGGTTGAATCATGGCGATCCTTACCAATCGGTGTGCGAATCGTTCCATTTTTTTGAGTCATGTAGCCATCAACTATCGCTTCGTAGACACGAATGATTTGTTTGTCTTCAAGCATGCGATCCAACATGGATTTAATAAGAGGATGTTTGGCAATCAATACTAAACCTTTCGTGCCTTGGTCGAGACGATGGACATGCTCTGCATAAACGCCACCTTGTTTTTTAATATAGGCCATGACATGGTTCATGCAAGTGCCTGTCTGGCCAGGCTCATTTGGATGTGTTGCCATATCGGCAGGCTTTGAAACGACCAGAATATGTGCATCTTCAAAAAGAATCGGGACTTCACAATTTTGTGTCGCTACATAAGAAGAAGGCTCCACGTTCACCTTGAAAGTAAGTTTTGTTCCTTTTGGGTAATGATGTTGCCATACCATAGGTTCTCCATTTTCATTTACGATACTTTTGGCCATACGCATTTCATGCATGATTTTCTTGCCAATATGAAAATCGTCGCGCAGAAGTTGTTCGATGGTAATATTGTCTGTTTGCAGCTCATATTCAAATGTTTTAATCATTTACAGTCCTCCTAAAAAGAGACCATGTACGAGGACATGGTCTACGGTATCTTCTATTTTAATACAAATTCATTGAAAAAGGTTTCTATTTGTTCTTTTGGTTGACTGCCGACCATACGTGCAACTTCTTTTCCATCTTCAAAATGAATCATAGTTGGGGTTGCTTCTATCTTATAATCTTCCCAGCCTTGGTCAAATTCATAAATATTGTATTGCACTAAGTCAACGTCCATATCTTCTACGATTGGCATTAATACAGGAGTCATTGCTTTACAATGAACACAAATCGGGCTGAAGAAATAAGCAGTTACGGGTTCACCGCTTTCTACTTTTGCTTGTAAGTCATCAGGTAGAATGATATTTTGATAGTTTTCGTCGTCCAGTTGATCAATAGTTTCTTGTTTTAAGTCGTTGGTACCGTAAGGATTGTCCGCTAATTTATTTTTGTTTGATGTATTGTTCAGGACAATCAATAAAGCAAATAAGGCAACTATGATTCCGCCAATAATTAATAACTTCTTCATTCTACTTTTCCTCCTTTAAAGCTCTCAATAACATGAAACTTGTAATTGCGATAAGAATAAACGCAGTCAGCGCCAAAAATGGAATCGTGATGAATCCAAAGATGTTGATATATTCACCTGTGCAAGACACACGTCCACAGGAAGGTGCGTTTTCTGATAAAAAACTGACTTTTTGTAAACCATAATGATATAACGAAATCGCTCCACCAATAATGGAGAACGTAGCAGTCGTTACAGCAATGCGTGCATTTTTCTGCACGTAGGCGATACCTAGAATTAAGACGAGTGGATACATGAAAATGCGTTGAATCCAACATAACTCACACGGTTCATAATGCCTTATTTCTGAGAAAAATAAGGACCCCATTGTTGCTGCTAAAGAAACGACCCACATAAACAATAACATATTCTCTGATTTTTTCGACATGTTCTAATCTCCAATTCTGAGGGTAAACTCTTATCAAATTATAATTCTAAGCTTCAAATATGTAAAATATTTTCAACGCAGTCTGCAGTCCTATATAATGAAGTATGAAGCTTTTGTGAAGGAGACGATCTACATGTCAGAGCAATTCGATTTATCCCAATTTGAAATGAAAATGGTCATCAGACAGACGAACATGGATGATATAGAACCTATTTTAGCGATGCAAAAGCTTTGCTTCCCAGGAATGGACCCTTGGAAAGTTGACCAACTACGCAGTCATTTAACTATTTTTCCAGAAGGCCAGATGGTCGCAGAACTGGATGGACATATTATCGGCTCATGTTCGAGTTTAATTATCAACTTTGATGAATATGATGACCGCCATTCGTGGTCAGATGTCACGGATGACGGCTATATAACGAATCACAATCCAGAAGGTTACAATATGTATGGCATCGAAGTAATGGTGCATCCAGAATATCGACGCATGAAAGTAGGACAGCGTTTATACGAGGCACGCAAAGAAATTGCCCGTCAATTTAATCTGAAATCCATTATTATTGGTGGACGTATTCCAAATTACCATAAACATTCAGACGAGATGTTGCCACGTGAGTATGTGGATGCTGTGTCTCGACATAAAATTTATGACCCAGTATTGACCTTCCAAATCATGAACGGTTTCACCCTTATGCGTATTAATCCGAACTACTTACCGGACGATACCGCTTCAGGCAAGTATGCGACTTTGATGGAATGGAACAATGTTGACTATAAACCAATGTCAAAACGTCATTTCAAAACGAGTTACCCGGTACGAATCTGTGTCGTTCAGTACATGATGCGTGCTATTGAATCATTTGATGACCTGGCAAATCAATGCGAGTACTTTGTTGATGTGGCATCCGATGCGCATTCTGATTTCGTGGTATTCCCGGAGATTTTCACTACTCAGTTAATGTCATTTTTAAATGAACCTTCACCGAGTCGTGCTATTCGTCGATTGACTGAATTCACACCACAATATATCGAACTCTTTACCGATTTGGCAGTTCGCTACAACGTCAATATCATTGGCGGTTCACATTTCGTAAAAGAAGAAGACGATGAGATTTACAACATCGCCTACTTATTCCGTCGCGATGGTTCGATTGAAAAACAATACAAGATTCACATCACACCAAACGAACGAAAATGGTGGGGAATCAGTGCAGGCGATTCAGTCCGCGTCTTTGACACCGATTGCGGAAAAATCGCCATCCAAATTTGTTATGATATTGAGTTCCCTGAACTTGCACGTATAGCAACGGATATGGGTGCCAATATTATATTCGCACCTTTCTGTACAGAAGATCGACAAGGTTATTTACGCGTGAAATATTGTGCACAAGCCCGCGCGGTAGAAAATCAAATTTACACGGTTATTTCTGGTACTGTCGGTAACTTGCCACAAACCGAAAATATGGACATTCAATATGCACAGTCTGGTATATATGCGCCGTCTGATTTTGAATTTGCCCGTGACGGGATAGTTGGAGAAACGAACCCGAACTTGGAAATGGTGTTAATCGGAGACGTAGATTTAGAAATTTTACGTCGCCAACGACAAGATGGTACGGTCAAACAATTAAAAGACCGTCGCCATGACGTGTATCGTATCGAATATAAAAAAGGACAATGAGATATAGAAAAGCTAAAGTGCCAGTTACTAGACTGGCACATGAAGCCTAAGCATTTCTCATCTGCTTAATCAATGTTTTTAATGGGGGAATAGATTTGAGTTATCAACGAACTGCCGAAAAGTGGCTTACCTTTGAGAAATTGGAGCCTGAATTGAAAGAACAGCTTTCAGCAATCGCCCAAGATGAAAAGCGACTGGAAGATGCATTTTACAAAGACTTGGAATTTGGCACTGGCGGGATGCGCGGTGAAATTGGTGCGGGTACGAACCGCATGAATACATACACTGTCCGTAAAGCTTCCCAAGGGGTTGCGGATTACGTAAAAGCAGCTGGCACAGAAGCGATGAAAAAAGGAATTGTCATCGCCTATGACTGTCGCAGGAAGTCTCCAGAATTTGCAATGGAAGCTGCAAGTACTTTTGCCAAAAATGGCATTCAAGCCTATTTATATGAAGAGCCAAGAACTACGCCACAATTATCGTTCAGTGTAAGGGAACTGGATGCTTTTATGGGGATTGTGGTAACTGCAAGTCATAATCCTCCTGAGTATAACGGCTACAAAGTTTATGGGAAAGACGGGGCCCAGTTAAATCTGGCAGATGCCGAGGCTGTGATTTCATTTGTTCAGCAGGTAGGCGATGAGTTGGCAGTAGAAGCTGGTAACATTGAACACGCTAAAGAAAATGGATTGATTCAAATGGTTGGTTGTGAGCTTGATGAGACCTATCTTGAAAATGTCGAATCCATTCAACATCATCAAGACCTGATAGGTAAAAATGATTTAGCTGTTGTATTTTCACCTCTTCACGGGGCATCAGGGTCAACTATACGCAATTTGATGAACCGAGCGGGTTACGAAAACTTTACATTTGTAGAGGAGCAAATGAAGCCAGATGGTGAATTCCCTACACTAAAGTCACCGAACCCGGAAGAAGCCAGTGCTTTTGAATTGGCGATGGCTCAAGGTAAAACAACCGGGGCTGATTTATTAATTACAGCTGATCCGGATGGAGACCGTGTGGGTGTGGCAGTGCAACAAGGCGACAGCTATGTTTTATTGACTGGGAATCAGACTGGTGCCATCTTAATTGAGTATTTATTAACGCAATTAAAAGAAGCAGGAAATATGCCAGCCAATGGACGGGTGTTCAAAACCATTGTGACTTCCGATCTCGGACGAGTAATAGCAGAATTCCATGGTTCATCAACAGAAGATGTACTGACCGGATTCAAATTCATTGGGGAGAAAATTCAGCAATACAATGAAACAAATGAATACACATTCCTGTTTGGTTACGAGGAAAGCTATGGCTATTTGATAAAACCATTTGCACGTGACAAAGATGCGATTCAAACTGTCTTAGCGATAACAGAAGCGGCCGCTTTCTACAAAATGCAAGGTAAGTCATTGCTTGACGTCCTCCACGATTTGTTTGGAAGACATGGCTACTATTTTGAAGGATTACTATCCGTGACGAAAAAGGGAGCAGATGGTGCACGTGAAATCAAAAGTCTGTTAACCAGTTTACGAACTCAACCTTTGAAAGAAGTTGCAGGCATTGCGATTTCATCACAAGAAGATTACTTGACGCAAACACGCAGCTTTGTTGACGGTCGCAAAGACGAGACACTTACACTGCCACAAGCCGATGTATTGAAATATTTCCTGTCAGATGGATCATGGGTTTGTGTAAGACCAAGTGGAACTGAACCAAAAATCAAGTACTATATTGGTGTGACAAGTCCTACTGAAGCTGAAAGCAAGGAAAAACTTGAACGAATAAAAACACAATTCACTGCTGACATGGATAAGCGTTTCGGTCAGTAATTGGAGACCCTATTAGCAAAAAGCTAATAGGGTTTTGTTGATAAGGGGGATAAAAAGTGAATGTGGAAACACCAAGATAACGAATTGAGAAAATCTATACAGGACATTAATTGGGACGATTTGCTGTTGTACTTAGGACGCAATAACAGAGAACTATTGCACCGTGTGGATTTCGAAAAGCAATCCGTAGTAAAAGCGATTCGAATTGATAATGAAATCTTATTAATTGAAGTATCTTACAACCATAACGAACTTGTCATAGCTTTCCCACAATTGAGTACGATTAGTGACCTTGCTATCACCGCAGCGACTGCGTACGTAGAAGTGTGGTTTGATTTATCTCGTGATTTACGCCCATTTTATACATTAGCTGAAAACGATGCGATATTAGCTGGAGTTGTCTCGGCATATAAAGGGCTCAGGATAGTTGGTGTAGAAGATCTATTTGAAGCGCTTTGTTGGTCGATTATGGGGCAGCAAATAAGTTTGCACGTTGCGTATGCGTTAAAACAAAAGCTCGTCACAACATATGGTGAATCTATCGAATATAAAGATGAAAAGTATTGGTTGTTCCCCACACCTGAGAGACTTGCTTCATTGCAAGTTGAGGATTTGCGCAGCCTTTCCTTCACGCAGCGAAAAGCAGAATATGTCATGGGTGTTGCTGGGCTCATAGCAACCAAACAATTAACAAAGGAACAGTTTGTTGGAATGTCATTAACGGAAATGGAAGCCAGGTTAACAGCCATTCGAGGTATAGGTAAATGGTCGGCAAACTATGTCATCATGCGATGTTTCAGGCATCCGGATGCTTTTCCAATAGCTGATGTCGGTCTACATAATGCATTGAAAAAAGTGCACAACGAATCACAAAAACCGACTTTAGAAGAGATCGAAAGATGGTCCGTAAATTGGGCTGGTTGGCGCGCTTATGCCACGTTTTATTTATGGAGAACTCTTCAGGAGTAAGCATTTCAGTCAAAAGTATGAATCTGTCTTCATGCGAATGCATGAAATCGAATGGTATGATAAGAAGTACAATGATGGTATGACGGAGGCGACTGTATGCAATCAAATGGACATTCAAATATCGGTTTACTGAAAGAGATTGCCGAGTTATTAAATGAAGAAACCGAAATGACAACGATGCTGCAGGGCGCATTACGAAAATTTTTAGCTGGCACACAGTTTGAAACAGGATGGATATTCTTCATTGATACAAAAGGAAAGCATCAATTAATTGCACATGAAAATTTACCAAATGCACTGGAACATGATAGTTGTCGTCATCTTCAAAAAGGCGGCTGCTGGTGTGTTTCCAAGTATCGCAATGGTGAACTCAAGAAAGCGACGAATATGATAGAATGTCAGCGGATAGAGAATGCCATCGATGCAAAATTAGGTGATCACGGAGGCATTACACATCACGCAACCGTTCCGCTTCAATCAGGTCAGGAAAGATTTGGTCTGTTGAATGTAGCATCCCCCCATACGATTGGATTTACGAATGACGAATTAGCGTTGCTCGAATCGGTTGCCTTGCAAATGGGTTCAGCCATCAAACGAATCGTCTTAACGAAGCAAGAACAGGAAATGGCATTAGTTCAGGAACGCAACCGATTAGCCCGTGATTTACACGATTCAGTGAACCAGCTTTTGTTTTCCGTTACGTTGACTGCGCGAGGTGGAAGCGAAATGGCGGAGCAGACAGAGGTGAAAGAAACGTTTCGTGAAATTCAACATTTAACGCAGGAAGCTTTGACAGAAATGCGTGCACTTATTTGGCAATTACGTCCAAAGGGTCTTGAAACCGGCTTGGTTGAAGGGATAAAAGGCTATGCAGAAATGCTTGGTTTGTCCTTGAAAGTGAATGTAACCGGGGTTATTAACTTGCCATCACGCATAGAAGAAACTTTGTTTCGTATAGCACAAGAAGGATTAAATAATGTCCGTAAACATGCAGGTGTGCAGGAAGCTGAATTATTCATCACGGTGACACCTTCCGATATGTTACTCGTTTTGAAAGATGAAGGATGCGGATTTCAATTGGATACAAATGTACGAATTCCTTCCATCGGTTTACAGAGTATGCGCGACCGTGCCCAGGCTGCTGGTGGATCCGTAGATTGGGTAAGTGAAATTGAAAAAGGAACGGAACTGTTAATCCGTTTGCCATATTAAGGAGGGATCTGCATGATACGAGTGCTGATTGCGGATGATCATCATGTTGTTCGCCGCGGTTTATTATTTTTCTTGAAAACGCAAAAAGACATGGATGTGGTGGGAGAAGCGACCAATGGGAAGGAAGCTGTTGAATTGACAGCAAGTCTCAGACCCGATATTGTATTAATGGATTTAGTTATGCCAATAATGGATGGGATTCAAGCAACGAAAAAAATCAAAGAACAGTACCCGCAAACAGAAGTGCTGATGCTTACGAGCTTTTCAGATCGTGATCATGTCATTCCTGCTATTGAAGCGGGAGCTGCAGGCTATCAACTAAAAGATATTGAACCTGACGATTTAGTGGAATCCATCCGCAAACTGATGCGTGGGGAAAATACGTTGCATCCGCTTGCCACCTCGGAACTGATGAAGGTCCGGGAACCGCAAATTGATCCACCACACAAGTTGTATCCTTTGACACCAAGAGAGCAAGATGTTTTATCTGAGCTTACAAAAGGGAAAAGCAATAGAGAAATCGCTTCCTCATTGTTTGTCACGGAAAAAACAGTCAAAACCCACATATCCAATATTTTTTCAAAACTACACGTCCAAGACCGCACACAAGCTGCACTTTATGCAGTAAAGCATGGACTAACTGAACCGAGCGGACTGTAAAAGGAGAGAATGAACATGAAAATTTTAGTCATAAGTGGAGGACCACGTAAACATGGTCGTACCGCAATTGCAGCTCGATTTATCGAACGTACTTATGGATTCCATACAATGGATTTAAGCGTAATGGAAATGCCAATGTACACAGGAGAAGAAGAGCAAGCAAATGAGTCTATTGTAAAATCTTTACGTCAAGCAGTGCTAGAAGCTGATGCTGTATTGTTGTTATCACCTGAATATCACAGTGCCATGAGTGGAGCGCTGAAAAATGCATTGGACTTCCTAGGCAGTACACAGTTTCTACATAAACCAGTCGGCTTACTTGCCATCGCTGGTGGAGGAAAAGGTGGCATCAATTGCTTGAATAATATGCGTACAGTGATGCGAGGCGTTTATGCCAATGCAATTCCACGCCAGTTGGTGCTTGATCCGAGTACATTTGATTATGACCGAGATGGTCTAGTAAAAGAAGCGGCTGAACAAGTCGATGGCTTAATCGAGGAATTGAAAATGTACGCACGGATCGGGAATGAAATGAAATCGCAAAGTTTGATTTAAAAAGTTGAGAACTGACCTGTTATGGTTGGTTCTCAACTTTTTGTTTTGGTATAGGATTGATCAGTTAAATGTTGTATTTAGATGTATTATTAGTGGAGTTAGTTGTTAATTATTGGGTGATTAAATCAAACTAACGGTGATGCCGATTAAATAGATATAGACTGAGAAATGCCTAATCAAACAAAAAGCCAACCCATGAAATAGGTTGGCCATTTTTGTTATCTTTTTTTAGTAGGTTTTTTCCGCATATCTTTCGTAATTTGTTTCCATTTCCCACGCTCTGCTTTTTGGGCAGCGGCATCCGCTTTTCGTTCCATGTAAGCAAGCTCACGTTTTAGTTTTTCATAACTTGCATATCGTTCTTGTGTCAGGGAGCCATTATTCAACGCTTCCTGCACACCACATCCAGGTTGGCCATTATGTTGGCAATCTGTAAAGCGGCATGTTCTCGCAAATTGCTCTACGTCCTTAAAGCCAGTATCTAAACTTTCACTGTTATCCCACATTTGGAATTCACGCATACCAGGAGTGTCAATCAACAGACCGCCTTCAGGCATTCGGAACAATTCTCGATGAGTTGTCGTATGGCGTCCTTTATCATCATCTTCTCGAATGTCCTGGACGTCCATGACAGTCTCGCCGCATAGTGCATTAGTTAAAGAAGATTTTCCTACACCTGATGAGCCTAGCAGCGCAGCAGTTTTGCCGTCTTTCAATAAGTCCTGAAGTTCGTCAATGCCTTCTCCGGTAACACTGCTGACGACATGTATCGGTACACCAAATGCCACCGTTTCAGCTTGATCCACATAAGAATGTGGATCATCACAGACATCTTTTTTCGTTAAAACGATTACAGGGTTTGCGCCTGAGTCCCAAGCTGCAACCAAATATCGTTCTAATCGACGAAGGTTGAAATCCAAGTTCAACGACATGACTAGAAAGACGATATCTACATTAACGGCTACAATTTGTTCCACCGTTGTACCACCCGCTACTTTTCGTGAAAATATAGAAGTTCGTGGCAGTATGTTTCGAATTATACCTTTTTCTTCACCTGGCATTTTTTCAACCGCTACCCAATCACCGACAGCCGGATAGTCCCGGCGTTCATGTGCCTGGTGTTTGAAGCTTCCGGAAAGGGAAGCTAGCCATTCTCCTTCATCTGTTACCACTCTGTACATATGTTTATGTTCAAGCAATACGCGTCCAATAACGCAAGTTTGCAACTTTTCATTCGAGGATTGGTCTTGCCATTTCGTTTCTAAAGACTCGTTCCATCCGTAATTTTTAATTGTTTTCAATGTGTTATTCATTTTCAATGTGTGTTCCTCCTGATTTGTGTATAAGAAAATTGGAATGCGCCATATGCGCTTCAGTCCATTTACATTTTCTTGGGAAATAAAAAAACCGTGGCTGCGAAAGGCAGTCACGGTTCATACACATCACAAAAGAAACGTTCTACTTGTTAGAAAGCATACGTGTGATGAGATACCTGGAACATGCCAATTCRCAATTTTACGTTCTCAATTAAATTTGCCATAATACCTCACCTGCTTTCGATTTAATAAAGTAACCATAACAAAATCATATTCATCATGTCAATACTATATGTGAGAAATTTTACCCAATTCTGAAAAAAAGGAAAGCAATGTTTATATTCCTGTATCGGAGGGGTATCTAATTTATAAGTTAAATGAACAAAAAACATACAAAATTGGAGGAATTAACATGATGGCGAATTCAATTGCTGGACAAAAATGGTGGGAAATTGGTGCTGCAGCTTTCCTGACAGTAGGTTTACTAGGGGCATGTGGTGACGGAGACGATGAAGATAACATTGATGAAGATGTTGACAATGAAATCCAAGAAGAACAAGATTCTGAATAAGACTTCAAAAAAAACTGCCGATATGGCGGTTTTTTTATGGATTAAAATTAATATGGTTTGGTTTTTTTATAAAAAATATTACATACACTTGAACATTTTAGAATGGAGTTAGTTACATGCCGAGGGGAAAACGATATATGTAAATTTTGGTAACTGTTATATATTGAAACCGAATTGCACCGATTACGTCTACTTCTAGGTGTCTTTTTTAAAGAATTATTATTGCTAGGATATTCTTTTACTTTAAAGGAACAAATTTTTGTTTTTAAATTCTCGGTTTAAAGTTTCATGATGTACACGAACAATCTATGATACTATTTTGTATTGTAAATATAAGCTTTCTAGCTAGTGGGGTTGTCATATGTTTTCTCAATCATTTTTACAATTAAATACTATCTTTATCAGCATATTAATAGAATCCATACCTTTTGTGCTGATTGGTGTTTTTATTTCAGGATTCCTTCAAATGTTTGTATCGGAAGAAATGATTGCACGAGTTATCCCGAAGAATCGATTTTTGGCCGTCCTCTATGCAACTGTTTTGGGTGCCTTCTTTCCTGCCTGTGAGTGTGGCATTGTGCCGATTGTTCGCAGACTTCTCTTAAAAGGGGTCCCTTTGCATGCAGGAATTGCTTTTATGTTAACCGGACCAATCATCAATCCTATTGTTTTATTTTCCACTTACATTGCTTTCGGAAATCAATGGGACATGGTGTTATACCGCAGTGGACTTGCTTTTATTGTCGCAATGACAGTTGGTATTATTTTGTCCTATCAATTTAAGGGGAATCAACTGTTAGAAAAGGGGAAGATGAATACTCATCATCATCATCATCATCATCATCATTCTAAGGGACAGTCGTTTAAAAGCAAATTTGCGGATATGCTTCGACATGCAGTGGATGAATTCTTTTCTGTCGGTAAGTATTTAATTTTGGGCGCATTTATTGCAGCAACAATGCAAACCTACTTGAAAACTTCTACATTGCTGGACATCGGTCAAACCGACGTTACTTCATCTATTGTCATGATGGTTCTTGCTTTTGTCATGTCGCTTTGTTCAGAAGCAGATGCATTTATTGCTTCTTCATTCAGTAGTACTTTTTCAGTCGGATCTATCGTGGCATTTCTTGTATTTGGTCCAATGGTAGACATTAAAAATACTCTTATGATGCTCAGTGTTTTCAATAAACGTTTTATCTTTATCTTAATTGGCTATATTGCCCTATTTGTTTTAGTCGGTTCACTATTGATATGAAGGAGGGAAAGTCTTGGTAAGGACGTATATTTTACTCGTTTTCACTTTCTTCTTTGCACATTTACATGCTTCAGGAAATATTACGAAATACATTAACATGAAGTATTCCTATCTGTCCTATAGCGCAATTTTCATTTTCGCCATTTTAACAATTGTCCAAGCATATACAGATATCAAACAGTCAAAAGATGAACCTGATGAATCTTGTTGTGATGGAAATCATAGCCATGAAAAAACGAAGCCTTTTTATCAGAGATGGTTCATTTATGGGATTTTTATATTTCCTTTACTAACTGGCTTTTTTCTGCCGATTGCAACGCTGGACTCTACAATTGTTAAATCGAAAGGATTTACGTTCAAGGCAATGGAAACAACCGATGAATATGCTGTCACTCAGTACTTGAAACCGGATACCAGTATTTATTATGGCAAGGAAGGCTACGATGAATTAATGGATATTGAAAAAAATAAATATCTATCCAAAAGCAGCGTAATCCTTAAAGATACAAACTATCTTAAAGGATTGGAAACAATCTATAATTATCCTGGGGATTTTCTTGGGAAGACAATTGAATTTGATGGTTTTACATTTAAAGGGGAGACTGTGAACAAAAACCAGCTTTTCGTCCTGCGATTTGGTATTATTCATTGTATTGCAGATTCGGGTGTATATGGAATGTTAGTTGAATTTCCTGAGAATATGAATATCGAAGATGACCAATGGATCCATGTCAAGGGAACCCTCTCTTCAGTCTATTACCAACCATTTAAATCCACCATCCCAGTGTTGCTTGTAGAAGAATGGGAAAATACCAAAGAACCCAAAGAACCATATGTTTATCGTTCATATTAAATTTCATCGAAAGTGAAAGTCT
This sequence comes from Paenisporosarcina sp. P4_B8, assembly GCF_056402175.1. Lineage (NCBI taxonomy): Bacteria > Bacillati > Bacillota > Bacilli > Caryophanales > Caryophanaceae > Paenisporosarcina > Paenisporosarcina sp. P4_B8. The sequence continues at coordinate 21,401 of NZ_JBFUHX010000026.1, forward strand.
AAAATCCATAGGCAAGAAAAAAAGGCGTCGCAGACTAACTGGTTCTGTTATGAAGTACAAAATCGCAAAATGTCAATAAAAATGTATAACTAAAAGCATCGCAATTGGTACAAATCTGTTATAAGATTTGTATCAAAAAGCGGTGCTTTTTCTATTTCAGTTAATTGACTTGAGAATAGCAATACTAATTTTATAAAAAGGGAGCCTGGAGGGTTTGAATAAATAAGTAAAAGATAGAAAAATGGAACTTTTCAGTTTTTATAACGTATTACAATTAACAAAAGATAATAATTTTAACGTAACGCAAATCATCAGGGGGGATTAGTATGTATGATAAACAAATCAAAAAAATTGGAGGCATCTTATTTTTGGTTAGCTCGTGTTTTCTGTTTGCCGCCTGTTCGGAAGAAATTCCTGAACAGCAAAAAGAAGTGGTTGTTTCATTAGAAGATAAAAATAAAGAAGCAGTCCAGGCTGTTCTTGAATCGGAATTTACAATTCCTAATGAAGAATATGTGCGTATTGTTAAAAATATTGATAAGAAAATGACTGAAATAGGCAGTAGGACACCCGAAGCTAACGAGGTAAATGGAGACGTAGAGTCTGGGGTTTCAGATGAATGGCGTGCCTACGAGGAATTAGTTAAAAAAACATATGGACCTTACTTTACTGACCATCTATATGAATACCTTATTTCTAATGTTATTGCTTTTCGTTATCACTATGGATATTTAAGCTTTGACGAAAAAGTTCGGTATGAAATGAAAGTTAGTGATATACAAGTAATTAAAAGTGAGAATAAAAACACACCAAAGAGTTACGATTTCACTGTCCAGGTCGAATACAAAAATAATGCAGGTGAAGTTTCACAACACGAAGTAAAAGGTACGGCAATTCTTTCTGAACCAGGAAAAATTGGGAAGTTTGAAATTCGGGATGAAGATGGTTTGGGAGAGAAAGTATCAGTGGATCGACAATAACAACAAAACATTGTGATTTTGCACTGTCTTCGGA
>NZ_JBFUHX010000027.1:0-20647 GCF_056402175.1 Paenisporosarcina sp. P4_B8
CGCTCGACTTGCATGTATTAGGCACGCCGCCAGCGTTCGTCCTGAGCCAGGATCAAACTCTCCATAATAGGTGAGTCGATTAGCTCGACTTTGTTGCTGGCGTCAAATTAATGACGTTTTAAAATGAACAATTAAGTTCAAGTTTTGCTTCCCACACCGAAGTGTGTTCCGCTTTATTGTTGACGTTTTGCTGTTCAGTTTTCAAGGTTCATTTGTTTGCCGTTGTTGTAATGGCAACTTTTATATCTTATCAAATCTTGTTTGCTATGTCAACAAAAAGTTTTGATATTCTTTTTTTCACTTTGTCGCTTTCAAATCAGCAACTTTATAAATATATCAGCCTGACTTATAAAAGTCAACACTATTTCTTAAAAAGTTATAAGAATATGGAAATCGTTAATACACTAGCTATTCCTGGAACGCCAAGGAATGCAATCAATAAGCCAGATACAATGTTGACGGGAATGAAAAGACCAAACTGACTTGCGATCAAGTGGATTGCAAACAAGATGACAAAAGCAAAGGCAATTCTAAACCACCAAATAGAGAATGCTTCGATTACTCGTCCTTTTGATGCTTTGTTTAAAAATAAAAAAAGAAGTACAGCTATACCAATTAAATAAAGAGTCAGCTTCATGGAGCTTCTCCCACCTCTCATAATAAGTTATCAACTAACTATATGAAGGAATCGGTATAACATATACTTCATTTCAAAAGGATTTTTCGTATTCTCGCTTCTTTATATAGAAAGAAGTGTTTGCTTTCGGCAATTTTGCGCTGGACAATGATGGACAACTCATAGTCATCCATTAGTTCTTCAATGAGTTGAGCTTGCTGCCATTCTTCTTTCGTTTCTTTCATTAAAGAAATTAACTTTGTATCAAATTCTCTTTTAAGTTTCGCTTTCTTGAAAAACATGTGGCAGTTAGGCCTCCTCTTTATAGCTCACGTCGGCCTTCTAACGCTTTCGATAAAGTAACTTCATCTGCATACTCTAAATCTCCACCTACAGGAAGGCCATGTGCAATACGGGTTGTCCGAATTCCGGATGGCTTTACAAGACGGGAAATATACATAGCAGTTGCTTCACCTTCTATTGTAGGGTTCGTTGCTAAAATCAATTCTTGCACTCGCTCATCCTGCAATCTTTTCAGTAAAGGCGGTACGTTAATATCTTCAGGTCCTATCCCGTCCATTGGCGAGATCGCTCCATGCAACACATGATAAAGTCCTTTGTAGTCTCTCATTTTTTCCAAAGCGATGACATCTTTCGTATCTTGGACAACACAAATGATGGTGTCGTCGCGTTGTTTGTCTTGGCAAATATGGCATGGGTCTATATCTGTAATATGACCACAAATAGAACAGTAACTTAAGTTACGCTTTGCATCTACCAACGCTTTAGCAAATTCAAGTACAGTGTCCTCTTTCATGCTTAGCACGAAAAATGCCAGACGGGCCGCAGTTTTCGGCCCAATACCTGGCAATTTCATAAAACTATCAATTAGTTTTGATATCGGTTCAGGATAATGCATGTGATTTCCTCCTAGAACATGCCAGGGAGGTTCAATCCCTTCGTGAATTGTCCCATCGTGGAGTTCGAAGTTTCTTCTGCTTTTTTCATCGCATCGTTTGTAGCGATTACGATTAAGTCTTGTAACATTTCGATGTCTTCTGGATCAACAACTGATTCATCCAAAGCAACACTGATTACTTCTTTGTGTCCAGTAACAGTTACTTTAACCATACCGCCACCTGCAACACCTTCAAAATGTTGAGTTCCCAATTCTTCTTGAGCCTCAGCCATTTTCTTTTGCATTTTTTGCATTTGTTTCATCATACCTTGCATATTACCCATTCCACGCATACTATTTTTCCTCCCTAATCATCATGTATTTCTACAAATTCTTTACCAAATAATTTTTCCGCTTCCACAATCAACGGGTCTTCCGTGGCTGCTTTCTCTTCCTGCATAAAGCTTAACATTTCATCCGCAGCTTGTTCCGTCTCACTTGGCTCAGCTGTTGCATCTGCATCAGAATCGGACGCCTTCAACCCTTTGTTGCGAATAAACTCTTCACGGATTTTCACCCAAGCTTCTTCAGGAACAAAAAGAATCTCATACATCTTACCTGTTAAATTCATGAGCAATTGAGAAAAGGCGCTTGAAAACGTTTGATTATCCGCAGCCATTTGGCAATGAATATCATATTTGAATTTTAACACAAATGCGCCGGTAGATGCCGCAACTGGTTCTGCTTCATTCAATAACGCGGCATGTGATTTTTGCAATTGCGTCATAATCGTTGGCCAGTGCGATTTGATTAACTGAATATCTTGCTTCGTTGCCGTTTTTAAGACTTCCTGAATGCGGCCTGACGGTGCTTTGAAACCAGTTTGAGTTCTTAACCTCTGGCGTTTTTGTGATTCACTCGCTTGAGGAGTTTGTGCACCATTTGTTGCAATTCCTTGTTTCAGTTGTTGTTCAAGCGCGATGACGGTTCGTTCAAGTTGAGCAATTTTCTCTTCAAAGGGACTTAAATCCACTGTCGCTTGCTGAGAATTAGTTACTTTAACTTGTGACATTTTTAATAGAGCGGTCTCTAAATAGACTTTTGCATGATTCGAGTAACGCATTTCCTGTTGAGTGGCTGATAAGATTTCGATGTAACGATATAACGTATCAATCGGGAACTGATGGGCAAGTTGTTTAAACTTCTCCTCACCAGATGCGAGTTCCAATAACTCATCAAGAGATGGAGCTGTATTCATTAATAACAGGTCTCTGAAGAAGGTAATTAAGTCCTCAGTTAAGCGAACTGCATCTTTTCCTTCTTTCATTAATTCTTCTAAAAGAGTTAATACTTTCCCAACATCTTTCGTTAATAAGGACTCTGCCAGTTGGTAGAAGATATCCTGCCCAATTGACCCCGTTACAAGAAGTGCATCTTCCACTGTCATTTCGTCACCACTGAACGATACCACTTGATCGAGCATGCTCAGCGCATCACGCATACCGCCTGATGCAGCTTGTGCAATGACTTTCAATGCTTGATCATTTGATGGGATTCCTGAATCAGCCAATACGACATTCATGCGATCCACAATATCGGATGCCGTAATTCGTTTGAAGTCAAAGCGCTGACATCTAGAAATAATCGTGAGTGGCAATTTATGAGGCTCTGTGGTCGCCAGTATAAACACAACGTGAGCCGGTGGTTCCTCTAGTGTTTTCAATAAAGCATTGAAAGCACTATTTGAGAGCATATGCACTTCATCGATGATATACACCTTAAAACGTGAGTTTGCGGGAGCAAACCGAACTTTTTCAATTATATCGCGAATTTCTTCAACTCGTGAATTGGATGCAGCATCGAATTCAATAACGTCTGTATTCGATCCGTTGGTAATACTTTTACACGTTTCACATTCATTACACGGCTCAGATACGGGTGCCTTTTCACAGTTCAGCGCTTTGGCAAAGATTTTTGCCGCACTTGTTTTCCCAGTCCCCCGCGGACCATTGAATAAATAAGCATGTGTCGTTTTATTATAAAGGAGAGCATTTTGAAGGGTTTGTTTCACATGTGCTTGACCTGACATTTCTGCGAATGATTGCGGTCGGTAAACACGATAAAAAGCTTGATACGCCAACTGATTTCTCCCCTTATAGTGTGATTTTAAACAGTTCTTTAATTATAACATAAGGCACTCACTCTAGCTCTTTGAAAGCAAAGAATTCGAGAATGAAAAAAGGCGTTCATTCGCATGGTTAGCGAACAAACACCTGTATGGAAGTATGTATACCGTGCACCTTCCTTCGACTGCTATACATAAGCGGAACCTCTGTCGTTAGCTCTGCCTAGGCTACCCTGCGGCACATGAGAAAAGTCCACTTAAGGCTGCTTCCTTCCGGACCTGACCTGATTCATGGATACCCATTGCGCAGGACCCAGACGTCAACACTACGTGCAAAAGTCAGACCCTACATATAAACAGCCTCAGAGAAGGAGTTCAGTCTCGCTAGAGCGGATTGCGAGTTACAAGACACCGCTACCTTCCCACCTAGCACGGTATTTATTAGTATACTTACTTAGCCGAAAAAAATCAAATCCTTCTATTTCATTCTCTGAGACTTTTTACTAAATCATTACCTCGCTTGAAGGAAAAAGGGTTTTTCTTATTGAATAATAGGAATGTAAATTTATCCTCACTTTAAGGAGAAACCTAACATGAACACAAAATTGATTTTAGTTGAAGGGTTGCCTGGCTTTGGGAAATCAACAACAGCCAAACTTATGCATGAACTATTGAAAAAGAATGATATAGAAAACGAACTTTTCTCTGAAGGAAACCTAAACCATCCTGCAGATTATGATGGAGTTGCTTATTATACAAACGAAGAATTTGAAAAATTACTTTCAGCAAACACTGAGTACGCAACTATATTAAAAGAAAATGCGAAACAACAAGAGAACGGAACTTTCATTTCCTATCAAAAAATGAAAAATACAAACCATTCAAGTCTTCCTGATGACGTATATACGCTTCTTTCAAAAAATGATATTTATGAATTGCCTCTCGATATACATATTCTACTTATGATAAATAACTGGAAGGAATTTGTTCAACACGCGCTCAAGAGTCACAAAACCTATATTTTCGAATGCTGTTTGATACAGAACCCCATAACCATCAGCATGATTAAATACAATGCCTCTAGCGATATTGTTTCAGACTATATCTTACAGCTGGCAAAAATAATTGAACCATTGAACCCTTTGTTAATTTACGTGGATCAAGAAAATCTTGAAGCCTCATTCGAAAAAGCCTATAAAGAACGAGACAACAATTGGGCTGAAGGATTTATTAATTACTATACGAATCAAGGGTACGGAAAAGCAAATGACTATACAGGAGTCGAAGGAACCTTAAAAGTTCTGGAAGCGAGAAAGTTGTTGGAAAATGAAATCGTTGATCAAATTGATTTTATGAAGGTAAGGGTGAATAACTCTTCGTATAATTTCACACAGTATAAAACCATGCTGGACGTAATCGTGAAAGAAAAAGTGATTTAACACTTCAAAAGGGCACCTCTTACTTCCCGCTTTCCTTTATTATCTTATGCACCGCAAATCATTTTAAAAAAATGCGCAAATAAACGAAATACTTAAATTTTAATTTAATCACCTGTAGTTGTTGACTTTAGTTTTTGTACGTGATAAATTATATTCTGTTGACACGGAGGTATACCCAAGTTTGGCTGAAGGGATCGGTCTTGAAAACCGACAGGGGAGTCAAATCCCGCGGGGGTTCGAATCCCTCTACCTCCTCCATTTTTTCAACAAACACGCGCATATAAATGGAGATTGTTATTCGTTACTAACGTAACGAATTTTCTTCTAACATAACTAATCAGAATATTATGAAGGCAACTCATTGAGTTGCCTTTTTTTGTGCTTTCTAACTACTAATTTCCAATGGTTTGTAACGTAAACTGCTTTTCTAACGTTAAATGGAAGAATAAGGAGGGTTCGGATGAAATGTAAATCATTATTGATTTCCTTAATGTTATCACTCGTATGTTCACTGGTATTCTTGCCAACGAAAGCATTGGCCGACTGGGCTCATTCGTTTGTTATCTGGGATGGCTATATTTATGTGATAAGTGATGAAGAGGTCGATCAAATCGGAAAAGAAATTGGAGAAGTAACAAGTTACTCCGATATAGAGGGTACGTATTCCGGTAATTTCTCAAATTCGTACGCCAGTGGCACGAAGTATTTTTCTATCCTGGATACAAGCACAGATGTAGCGATAGCGATTGAAGACCCCAATGGGCAATATTATAAAGCGACGCGTGATGGGCAATATGCTGGCAACAAACTGCCCACCCCTTTTCCAGGACCTAACAATAATGACAGTTTCACTTTACTCCTCGGCCTCATAGCACTTTTTCCAATCATTGCGTTTGCTAGCTACCTAACAGTTAAGCGAAACAAATGAGATATTTGCAAATAGAAAAAAGCCTCCAGCTTTTGCTGAAGGCTCGTCCATTTTATCTACGTAACATCGATGTTTGTTGAATAAAGTGACCAATACGCTCAACAATCGGTTCCACAGTCTCAGGATTTTTCATCAAATCATAATCATTGATATTTAATCGCAGGACAGGACAGCCGTTGAAAGAATTGATCCAGTTTTCATAGCGTTCATGCATTTCGTACCAATATTCAACTGGAGTGGATTGTTCCATTGGACGCCCACGTAATTGAATGCGGCTTAAAATGTCTTCAATTGATCCATCCAAATAAATAAGTAAGTCTGGATGCGGGAAATACGGCGTCATCACCATTGCATCAAAGAGACTTGTATACGTCTCATAATCTGTAAGGTTCATTGTGCCTTTTTCCATATGCATTTTAGCGAAAATCCCTGTATCTTCGTATATCGAGCGATCTTGAATAAAACCGCCGCCGTATTCAAAAATACGTTTTTGTTCTTTAAAACGTTCTGCCAGGAAATAAATTTGTAAGTGAAAGCTCCATTTTTCAAAGTCATCATAGAAACGATCTAAATATGGATTGGCGTCCACTTTTTCAAAAGAGGTATGGAATTTTAGTGCATCTGCAAGTGCTTTGGTCATCGTTGATTTCCCTACACCCACTGTACCCGCTATTGTAATCACGGCATTTTGTGGAATGCCATATTTTTCACGTAAGTTCATGCGTGGAGACTCCTTTTTTGTAGCGTTTCATCTACTTTATTTAAGATCCATTTCAAATCAGATTCGTTTTGAACAAAATCAATTTCATCTCCGTTGAAACGAAGAACCGGAATTTCCGGATGTGTTTCTTCAAAGTACTGAATGAATGCATGGTAATCAGCTGAAAGTTGTTCCATATATTCTGCACTTATCAATTTTTCGAATTCACGCCCGCGCTGTGCAATGCGTTTCATCAGTGTATCCACGCTAGCATGCAAATAGATGACCATGTTCGGCTTTGGCATATCCTGAGTCAAAATACGGTAAATTGATTCGTACTTCACATACTCTTCTGCCGGAAGTGTACGTTTGGCGAAGATTAAATTTTTGAAAATGTGGTAGTCCGCAACGACAGGTTCATGATTGGCAATGTATTTCTTTTGAATATCACTTAGTTGTTTGTAGCGATTGCAAAGGAAAAACATTTCCGTTTGGAAACTCCACTCTTCAATATCTTCATAAAACTTATTTAAAAATGGATTTTCATCCACAATTTCTTTTAAAAGTTGAAACTTATTTGCATCGGCTATGGCCTTAGATAATGAAGTTTTTCCAACACCAATTGGGCCTTCAACTGTGATAAATGGAATCGGCATCAGAAGTCCTCCTACTCGTTCTCAGTCGTTCAGTGCCCTTTATTCTATCATAGCTGGAAAACGAAAAACAGAGCTAAAAACCACTTTTCCAAAGCGGAAAAGGGTTTTAGCTCTATCTTTTTTTCACGTGGAACATTTCATTAAGAACGACCCAGTTCTGTGGGAATTGGAAGGCAATGTGCCAGTAACTGATTCCTTTCAAACCTAATTCTTTTAATAAATCAAATTTTGCTTTAATCGAACGGGCATCCTCAAACCATACTACATGTTCTTTTCCGTCCCGCCAGTAATTGAAATATGGTGCTTGCGCTACCTCATCATATAAGATTGCTGCATTACGTTCCCGGGCAAGTTCCACTGCCCGCTTCGGACTAATCGTTTGAGCCGGTGGATTTCCTGGTTTATACGGTAATGTCCAGTCATACCCGTACAAATTTTGACCCATCATGATTTTTTTAGCAGGTATTTCTGTTAATGCATACGTGAGTACTTTACGTACCGGTCCAATTGGAGACACAGCCATCGGTGGACCTCCACTATAGCCCCATTCATAGGTCATAATGACAACAAAATCGACTACTTCACCGATTTTTTTATAGTCATGCCCTCCATACCATTTTCCGACCTGATCGGCGGACGTTTTCGGAGCAAGTGCAGCAGAAAGAGTCAAACCTGTTGCCGCTGCTTTTAACCTCTTTAAGAAATTAACATAGTTTTGTCGATCTTCTTTTCGTAAGTACTCAAAATCCACATGAATATCTTTTGCATTTTTCGCCTTGGCTTCAGCCAGGATATTTTGAATGAGTTTATCTTGCACAGCAGTGCTCGCGAAAATGTCTTGCGCTAAAGTATCACTGAATGCACCATTCTCGATATTGGAAATAACGATAGCAGAAACCATATTTTCATCTTGCGCAATCTGATCAAGTCCACTCCAATCCAATGGCGTTAACGTACCATCCCGTTTGACTTCATATGAAAATGGCATCATATACGTCAATAATGGACCACGTTTCTTTACCTCATCCAGCACAGCTTGGGATGGTTTTTCGGTGTACCATTCCACGTACGCATTCGTTTCAGTCGTTGGGCGATTTGGATTTGGTGCGCCAGGAATGACAATCGTTTGACCGACTACCAAAACGTTCGGATCAGTAAGCTCATTGATATTGGCCAGTGTGGTAGGATCGACCCCGAACCTATTGGCAATAGAGTACAGACTATCCCCTTGCTTTACTACATAAATATTCATCGAAAACCTCCTTGTTCCATATCTCATTTATGCTATGCGTAGGATGAACAAAACATGCTACACTAAAATGAAGGAGCGATGCGGAATGGATGTATTTGAAAAAGACCGGACTTTCATGCTTGAAGCATTAAGCGAAGCTCAAAAAGCTGCCATTCTAGGTGAAGTGCCAATTGGTGCAGTTATTGTTTATCAGGATGAAATCATTGCACGTGCACATAACTTAAGAGAAACGACTCAAAACGCAACGACTCACGCAGAGTTGTTGGCAATCCAGCAAGCTTGTGCAAAAATCGGAAGTTGGCGCCTGGAAGAAATGACCCTTTACGTCACACTTGAACCTTGCCCGATGTGCGCTGGGGCAATATTGCAGTCACGAATTCCCCGGGTGGTTTACGGTGCACGTGACGTTAAAGCAGGTTGCGTCGACTCACTCTATCGATTGTTAAACGACTCTCGGTTTAATCATGAATGTGAGGTAACTGAAGGGATATTAGCTGAAGAATGCGGAGGAATTCTTACACAATTTTTCCGTAATTTACGTGAACAAAAAAAGAACCGGAAACGAACTTAAGTTAAAGTTCATTTCCGGTTTTCTTCATTTTTCAATATTTATTTACTGATGATTTCTTTTCCACCCATATATGGACGTAAAACCTCAGGAATGATGACAGAGCCGTCTTCTTGTTGGTAGTTTTCCAAAATAGCAGCAACTGTACGGCCAAGTGCCAATCCACTACCGTTTAACGTATGCACAAATTCCGGTTTGGCATTTGGCTCACGACGGAAGCGAATGTTTGCACGACGTGCTTGGAAATCCTCAAAGTTACTGCAAGAAGAAATTTCACGGTACACGCCTTGTGCAGGAATCCATACTTCGATATCGTATTTTTTCGCTGCCGTAAATCCTAAATCCGCTGTACACATTTTCAAGACACGGTATGGCAAGCCCAATAATTGAAGAACTTTCTCCGCATGTCCTGTTAATTTTTCCAATTCATTATAAGAATCATCAGGATTCACAAAACGAACAAGTTCCACTTTGTTGAATTGGTGTTGACGAATCAAACCACGTGTATCGCGCCCGGCAGAACCCGCTTCAGAACGGAAACAAGCACTGTAGGCAGCAAAACCTTGTGGCAATGCATCTTTTGTTAAAATTTCATCACGGTAGAAGTTTGTTACCGTTACTTCAGACGTTGGAATCAAGAAGAAATCTTCTTTTTCAATTAAGAATGCATCTTCTTCAAACTTCGGCAATTGACCTGTCCCTGTAAGACTTGCACGGTTTGCCAAGTATGGAGGCAGCATTTCTTCATAGCCATGCTCTTCGGTATGAAGATCGATCATGAAGTTCATAAGAGCACGTTCCAAACGAGCACCTAGACCACGATAGAACAAGAAACGGCTACCAGTTGTTTTTGCCGCACGTTCGAAATCGACAATATTCAAATCTGTCGCGATATCCCAGTGAGGTTTTGGTTCAAAATCAAATTCGCGTATTTCTCCCCATGTACGATCTTCAACGTTATCATCTTCAGAATCCCCAACCGGAACGCTGTCGTGTGGAATATTTGGAAGACGCATCATCATGTCTGCAAACTTTTCTTCTACACTACGTAATTCTTCATCCAACACTTTGATTTCATCGCCTACTTGACGCATACGCAAGATTACATCGTCCGCATTTTCTTTATTGCGCTTCATAACCGCAATTTTTTCAGATGCCTCATTTCGTTCTGCTTTTAATACTTCAGCTTTGCCGATTAGTTCACGACGTTTAGAATCCAGCTCTGCAAATTGATCAAAGTTTCCTAAGTCCTCACCGCGCTTTTCAAGTTTTGCTTTCACTTCTTCGTAATTATCTCTTACGCGTTTTACATCTAACATGTATTTTCCTCCTTCGATTTCGATGATGGGAGATTAGTAACAAGCGTTAAAAAGACGTTTTAGAAAACGCTGAAAAGCGTTGTAGCCCACTCACGCTCGACTCCCCCAGTGGAAGCAAGGTCTCCTTTGCGACGAGTAACCGCAGGAGCCAAAGGAATCGAAAACTCGTTTTCGAATGAGTTTCTGAAGCGAAGGTACAAGCTGGGCTACGAAGCTGGACAACAAAAAAAGCCCTCCATCCCCTTGGAAAGGGACGAGAGCTACCCGCGTTGCCACCCTGATTGATTTGTCCATGCGAACAAATCCACTTGTCTCATAACGGCTTTTCAACCGGCTGCAACTTACTAATTTTCAGTCGCGCAACTCCAGGACGGATTCACAAGTGTTTTTACCAGCTCGCACCACCCGCTGGTTCTCTTCAAAAAACGGAACTTGTTACTACTTCCCATCAACGTTTCATATGTGAAATTATCCATACTTTACTACAGGATATGTATTTTGGCAAGCTGTTATACAAGAAAAAACATCAGCTTACTCCATTTAAGGAACAAGCTGATGTCTTTTAAATTTCAATAATTAATTTACACCCACTGCTGTAAATGCTGATTTCACACTTGCCACTTCACTGCTGCTTGCGCCATAAAGGTCAGTCGCTGCTTGAACAGCTGCTACACGGTATTGGCTAAAAGTAGAGTTTGGTGTTAAATACTGTGTTAACGTACGGTAGAAAATTTTACCCGTTTTGTCATTGCCGATTCCTGCTACGCTAACACTGTAATGTGTGCCGCCATTTGCTAACAGGTATGCAGCTTTGTTGCTGATTCCACTGTTCGAGTGAACACCGCCATTATCCGATGTTCCTACATAACGTTTCGAGTAATGATCCGGATCTCCATTTTCTGTTGGGTCTGCCATGGATCGTAATGCATCACCTGATGTTCCCGGTGTATAAATGTCTTCTCCCATTAACCAGTCAGGATTGTTATTGAAATGATATTCTACTAACGTACCGAAAATATCAGACATTGATTCATTGATTGCGCCTGATTCATTTTGATAGACTAAATCCGCAGTTGTATCCGTCACGGCATGAGTCAACTCATGTGCGATAACGTCAAGCGATCCTGATAGAGGGATGAATGTAGAGCCATCTCCATCACCATACACCATTTGCGAACCACTCCAGAAAGCATTGTTGTAATTGCGACCGTAATGTACGGTAGAAATTAATTGTGCCCCATTGCCATCATAGCTATTACGGTTATGGACATTTTTATAATAATCATATGTTTGGGCAGCGTAAGCGTGAGCATCAACAGCTGGTGCATCAAAAGCCGCGTTCAACACGTTATCTGTATCCAACCATAACGTTCCTGGTGTTTGTGTACGGTTTTTACCATTATACGTAAAGATTCCGTTTCCACGCGTACGATCCACCAAATATGAACCATTGCTGTTCGTTACCGTATTAAATGACTTCGTATCACCTAAAACACCCTTACCCGAACCTACTGTGTTGGTACCTGTTGGTGATGTAACACCAGGTGATGATTTTGCTTCATGAATCTGATTATACGAGGCTAAAATCTCCCCTGTTTGAGCATCTACGAAATACTGATAGTTACCTGGTGATGGATATAAGAATTCAAACTCAAAAGCATACGCGTAGTTAGCTTTTCCATCTTTCACATAGATTACGAATTCAGGTTTTGCTTCTTTCTCAAGTTCTGGTGCTTCTCCTACTTTTGCTTCCAGATCTTTGGATGCAATCGCTTGAGCTTCAGCATGTTTGATTTTTGCGCCACTCTTTAAAGATTGTTTTTTATCTAATTCTGGTGCTAGTTCACCAGATACAGCTGTCAATACACCATCCGCATCAATATGCGCTGTTAATACTGATCCGAAGACTGGTACACCTTTATAAACTTGTTGTAATTTTACTAGAGTGAAGCCCGCTTCATCTTTTGTTTCATCTAGTACTTTGAAATTAGAATAAGAATCATTGCTGGTTTTATAGAGTCCTTGTTTTTCTGCTAAATAATTTAACACAATGTCTTTTGCTGCTTTCTTCGATGGGGCTGTTAGTTTACCAGAAATAAAATCCGGTGTGTTGCTTTTTTGATTCATGTGGACTTTTTCAGAATTTGCATTTCCTGGTGCTGCCTGTACTGGGGCAATAGCTGCAGATAATGCAACTGTTGCTGCTAAACTCAGACTCACGACTTTTTTCTTCTTCACTCAACTTCACTCCTCAGTTTCTGAAAATTCCGAAATAATTCCGGGTAATTCGTATTGTATCTTTTCTACTATTCTGAATAAATAGGTAACTATCACTGTTTTTTATTGATTAAATACAGGTTTATTCTCCCGTTGAAAAAATGGATAATTTTTCTTAAACTAGTCTTTTGAATCATTTGTTTTAATAAACCTATATCAATAGATAGAAAGATTATCTAATTAATATCCATTTCAATTTAACATTTACACATTCTTCTAAATGTGGTTAGGTGGTTACAATTTAATAATCATCTTTTAGAACTTCAAAAAAAATAAGCCTGCACAATGGCAGGCTTAATCTTAAACTTTTTGCTTTATAAAATTTTCTACTAATTGGACAAAATAAGCAGTTACACGATGATCATCCGTTAGTTCCGGATGAAAAGAGCACCCTAAAAATTGTCCTTGTTGGGCCATCACAATACGACCGTTATGTTCACATAATACTTCTGTCTTAGGTCCAACTTCATTAATATGCGGTGCCCTTATGAACACAGCAGGAAAATCATCTGCAACACCTTTTATTAAAAGGCTCACTTCGAAACTATCGACTTGTCGACCAAATGAATTACGTTCTACTGTCACATCCATTACTCCTATATGCGGTTGCTCATATCCTACAAGTGAACTGGCCAGGAGGATAAGCCCTGCACACGTCCCAAACATCGGATGTCCCGCTTTTGCAAATTCGCGTAATGGTTCCATCATGCCGTATAAATCAATCAGACGACGCATCGCTGTGCTTTCTCCGCCCGGTAGAATTAATCCATCAATCCCAGACAAGTCTTCCACACGTTTGACAACGACTGCTTGTGCTCCGCTCGCTTCTATCGATTGAATATGTTCTCGAACAGCTCCTTGTAGAGCCAATACTCCGATTTTCACCATATTACAGTACTCGATCCTGCATTCGATCTTTCGCTTCTAAACGGGACATTTCAATCCCTTTCATCGGCACTCCAAGGTCTTTTGAAATCTCAACAAGTAATTTGTAGTCTTGGTAGTGCGTCGTCGCTTCAACGATTGCACGTGCAAATCTTTCAGGGTTATCTGATTTGAAGATACCTGATCCTACGAAAACTCCGTCTGCTCCAAGTTCCATCATCAATGCTGCATCTGCAGGAGTAGCTACCCCACCTGCTGCAAAGTTTACAACCGGTAATCTGCCCAAGTGTTTGATTTCAAGTAACACATGGTAAGGAGCACCTAGAATTTTTGCTTCCGTCATTAATTCGTCTTCATTCATGTGAATGATTTTACGTACCTGAGCATTTAATTTACGCAAATGACGCACTGCTTCTACAATATTACCCGTACCAGGTTCCCCTTTTGTGCGAAGCATGGAAGCACCTTCACCAATTCTTCGAGCTGCTTCACCTAAATCTTTGTTCCCACATACAAAAGGAACGGTGAAATTACTCTTAATTAAATGGAACTCTTCATCTGCTGGTGTTAATACTTCCGATTCATCAATATAATCTACACCCATTGCTTCTAACATGCGGGCTTCAGAAATATGACCAATACGTGCTTTTGCCATAACTGGAATTGTTACTGCATTCAGTACTTCTTCCGTAATTCGCGGATCAGCCATTCGTGCTACGCCACCTGCTGCACGAATATCAGAAGGTACTCGTTCCAATGCCATTACTGCTACTGCTCCTGCCGCTTCAGCAATACGAGCTTGTTCTGCGTTGATAACGTCCATGATGACGCCACCTTTTTGCATTTCTGCCATACCACGTTTTACACGATCCGTACCTGTTAAATGTTGAGTCATTGTATATAGCCTCCATTTCATCTAATATTATTAGTATAATGAAGTATGACCATTTAAAAAGTGTCAGTTTTGAACTATTTAATAAGGTCAGTT
The DNA here is from genome assembly GCF_056402175.1 of Paenisporosarcina sp. P4_B8. Classification (NCBI taxonomy): domain Bacteria; kingdom Bacillati; phylum Bacillota; class Bacilli; order Caryophanales; family Caryophanaceae; genus Paenisporosarcina; species Paenisporosarcina sp. P4_B8. The sequence continues at coordinate 14,652 of NZ_JBFUHX010000027.1, forward strand.
AGGAGCGAATGATGGATATTTGGCTCAATCAAGTAGATAAATCCTCACCAACACCTCTATATGAGCAGCTTTATCGTGAAATGAAGGAAGCAATCATTCGGGGTGACTTAGAGGTCGGCACTAAGTTGCCTTCTAAAAGACAGCTGTCGGAATTTCTAACTATCAGTCAAACAACAATTGAACTCGCCTATGGACAGCTGGTTGCTGAAGGTTTTATAAAAGCTGTTGCGCGGAGTGGATATTACGTAGAACAAGTGGAAGAGCTTGCTTATGTAGATGAAACACGAATGGAACATGAGCAATCGGAATCGTTGAAACACGTCTACAGTATTGATTTTAACTCGGGTCGTATTGACACTTCTGCTTTCCCTTTCAATCAATGGCGAAAGTATGCAAAAGAAGTGTTAGATGAAACATCTCGGGATTTATTGCTACTCGGTCATCCTCAAGGGGATGTGGAGCTAAGACAGGAAATTGCGAGTTATTTATACTCCTCTCGTGGTGTTCGTTGTACAGCACAACAAGTAGTGATAGGTTCAGGAACCGAACAGCTGATGCCACTTTTGATCCGTTTACTCGGGAAACAATCCGTCTTCGCTATTGAAAACCCGGGCTATCCGATGACCCACCATATTTTTGACAATAACGATCGGAAAACTTTGGCCGTTCCTGTCGATGAAGATGGTATGCAAGTAGCACAATTGGATAAGAAACCTGCAAACGTTGCCTATGTGACGCCTTCGCACCAATTCCCTACCGGGGCGATTCTCTCCGCTTCCAGACGGGTTCAATTACTTAACTGGGCTTCTGCCAAAGAAGGGCGCTATATTATCGAAGATGACTATGACAGTGAATTCCGCTACGTTGGTAAACCAATCCCATCTCTTCAGGGAATGGATCAGCGAGAACGCGTCATTTACATCAGTACCTTTTCTAAATCACTTATGCCTTCCCTACGCATTGCCTATTTTGTGTTACCAATGCACTTGCTGCAAGCGTATCGACAAACATTTCCGTATTATTCATCAACGGTGCCGAGACTCGATCAACATGTTCTTGCGCAGTTCATGAGAGACGGCCATTTTTCAAAGCATTTGAATCGTATGAGAAAGTTATACCGTAAAAAATTGGAGAAGTTAACGCAAGCATTGGACGCGTATAAACCTACCGTCCAAATTTCAGGCGAGCAAGCAGGCATGCACATCGTCTTAACGATTGATAGCGAATCGTCTGATCGCGAGTTAGTTGAACTTGCCAAACAGCAAGACATTCGGGTATACGCCTTGTCCGACTACCATCATCCAACCGAAAATATTCCCTCCAACCCCCAAGTGCTGATTGGTTTCGGTGGTTTTGAAGAAGAAGCATTTGGACCAGCAATAGAGGCCTTAATGAAAGCTTGGCATATAAAGAAAGCATAAAAAAACCGTGATTTCTTCAATTGAAGGAATCACGGTTTTGATTTGTTTTTTGCTTAGAATAATCCACCGACAAAGTCAGAAGCACCATTCCATAGTTTGCCGAAGAAATGACCAACACCTTGTAAGCCTAAAGTGAACCAGCTTGCACGTTCAACGGCTTCAGTTGTTACAACATCAGAAGAATTTGAAGCGCCTGTGATGTACCCGTAATCTGACCCTTCAGACTTCACAATTTCCACATGACCAATTACTTCATCCTTCTTAATCGGAGCTTCCAAAGAACCATCTTTCATTTTCTTCTCATCAAGCACCAATTTGGGCTTGTATAAATCTTTTTCGCTTGATTTAATGACCATTTCAATCGGCTCTTTTACTGTAATGCCGACTTGGTCTTCTTTCCCTTTAATTACAGGGATATCTTTTTGGTCTTTAAATACATACCCTGCAGGTAAAACTTCTTCTTTTGCAAATTGCGAGAACCCATAATCAAACAATGCACGAGCAGCGTCAAATCGTGCTTTGTAAGAACCCTCGCCTTTGCTGTCTACTGCCTTCATGACAACCGCAATCACACGCATTCCATCTTTTTCAACTGTACCAGTGAAACAGTGGCCGGCAAAATTCGTTGTACCGGTTTTCAGCCCATCTACTTTAGCACCCTTGTATTCATACACCAATCCTGGAAGCATGAAGTTCCAGTTTTCCATGTTGATGGCGTCGTCTGTGCCTTCACGGAAAACTTTTCTTGGAATGCTCGTCGTTTCAAGCACTTCCGGGTAATCTTTCAACAAATGGTAAGCAAGTTTTGCAACAGACTTTGCAGGCATAACGTTTTCATCCTGAGGTCCAGTTCCTTGAGGGTGCATTCCTTGTAGATCTGAATTGCTCAACCCAGTAGAGTTGACGAATTTATATCCTTCCAATCCCATCTCTTCGGCTTTCTTGTTCATCATGTTGACGAATTCTGACTCCGTCCCTGCAATCGTTTCAGCGATGGCAATGGTTGCTGCATTGGCTGAATAAATCGCCATTGCTTCATATAATTCCTTGATAGAGTATGACCCATCACGACGAAGAGGCACGTTACTCAATACACGATCTTGTGAGATCTTCCATGTGTAATCTGTTACTGAATATTGTTGATCCCAAGTAACTTGTCCGTTTTCAATCGCTTCAAATAATAAGTACTCAGTCATCATTTTCGTCATACTTGCTATACCTAAAGCTGTATCTGCATTTTGTTCGTATAATATTTTTCCTGTATCCGCGTCAATTAATATAGCACCGTCAACCAATAAATTCAGACTCTCTTCAGCATCTGTAGAAGCCGGTTGCGTTACAACCATACTTACCATCAGAATCGGAAGGAGTAACCAGCGCACTAGCGCCTTGCTCACTGCACTTTTCACTTCAGAACCTCCGCCATTCTCTTTTTTAATTTTCCCTTGCTCATTTTATCACAAAAATCTGGCATACGGGACGTTCTGAAAAAAAAGCACCCAATCTGCCTAAAATATAGACGGCAGATAGGTGCTAAAGTTCCGTTATTTAATTAGATAGAGTAATTTGGAGATTCTTTCGTAATTTGCACGTCATGCGGATGGCTTTCAATCAACCCTGCACCCGTCATTTTGATGAACTGTGAATTCTCGCGTAAATCTTGTAAATCTTTCGTTCCACAGTAACCCATACCTGCACGAATACCACCCATCAATTGATGGATTGTATCTGAAAGTGGTCCTTTATAAGGAAGACGACCTTCAATTCCTTCAGGTACTAACTTTTTGGCATCGTCTTGGAAATAACGGTCTTTCGAGCCTTTTTCCATCGCCCCGATTGAACCCATTCCACGATATACTTTGAATCGACGACCTTGGAAGATTTCAGTTTCTCCAGGACTTTCTGAAGTTCCTGCAAGTAAACTTCCGAGCATAACCACGTGTCCACCTGCCGCTAAAGCTTTTACAATGTCTCCAGAATACTTAATCCCGCCATCGGCAATGATTGTTTTGCCATGTTTACGAGCTTCTGTCGCACAATCGTAAACAGCCGTAATTTGGGGAACACCGACACCCGCAACAACACGAGTTGTACAAATTGATCCTGGACCAATTCCTACTTTCACCACATCAGCACCAGCTTCAAATAATGCCGCCGTAGCTTCAGCAGTTGCTACATTCCCTGCAATGATATCCAATTCAGGATACGTTTTACGAATCGCACTGACAGTATCGATTACGCCCTGTGAATGACCATGAGCCGTATCGATAACAATCACGTCGACTTGAGCTTTTACAAGGTGTTCAACACGCTTCATTGTGTCAGAAGTAACTCCTACTGCAGCACCCACCAACAAACGTCCATGATGGTCTTTTGCTGCATTGGGGAACTCAATTACTTTTTCGATATCTTTTATCGTAATTAATCCTTTTAATACACCAGACTCATCCACAATCGGCAGCTTTTCGATTTTATATTGTTGTAAAATCTTTTCTGCATCCTCAAGAGTTGTCCCTACTGAAGCAGTAACCAATTCTTCTCTCGTCATCACATCTTCAATTGCCAATGAGTAGTCCTGAATAAAGCGAAGATCGCGGTTTGTAATAATCCCGACCAACTTTAACTCTTCTTCATTGTTAACAATCGGTACACCAGAAATACGGTATTTACCCATTAAATGTTCTGCATCGTATACTTGATGAGTCGGCGTAAGGAAGAAAGGATCTGTAATAACGCCATTTTCAGAACGTTTTACCGTGACGACTTGCTCAGCCTGTTCTTCAATGCTCATGTTTTTATGAATCACACCAAGACCACCTTGACGAGCCATTGCAATCGCCATTGCAGCTTCAGTGACCGTATCCATACCAGCACTGATCATTGGTATATTTAATTTGATTTTCGACGTCAAATGAACAGACAAACTAACATCTTTCGGTAACACTTCAGACTTCGCTGGAACAAGCAATACATCATCAAACGTTAAGCCTTCTTTAACAAATTTTGATTCCCACATAATCTCTTACGCCTCCCTATATCCTCATGAATATTATTGATAAGGTTATCAGCGGCTACATGGACTGTCAAGGAACATGGAATAAGAAAGATTATTCGGACATTTCATTAAATATATTGCAACAAATCACCTTCAATTTTCTTTGGCGATGATTGTGGTGCATAACGTTTTACAACTTGCCCGTCGGGATCGACCAAAAACTTTGTAAAGTTCCATTTAATATCTTCGGTCAATAACCCTTTCTTTTCAGAAACCAGGTGTTGGAACAATGGATGAGCACTGTCACCTTTCACATCTATCTTCTGGAACATCGGGAATGATACGCCATAATTCAATTGACAAAATTCCATTGTTTCTTTTACATCATCAAACTCTTGATTGCTAAATTGCCCGCATGGGAAACCTAAAACGACAAGACCTTGATCCTTATATTCATCATATAATTCTTGTAACTCTTGAAACTGTGGAGTGAATCCGCATTTACTAGCAGTATTCACAATAATCATAGGTTGCCCTTTATAATCACTTAATGAGACTTCCTTGCCATTCACTAAAGTTGCAGCATAATCATAAACATTCGTCATTTGACAACATCCTCTCGTCTTGCATTTTATATTCTTAACATATCGAGTTACCCGGTAATGTACAAGTAATTGGATTCATCAATACGCTTACAAACTAGCTATAGCTTTAGTAGTTAACGATTGATAGATTAATGGATTACTCATGACAATCACTCTTTCAAGACGTATAGCAAGCTGTAGCTAATCTCATAAGCCAAGTTAAGTTGATTAGTGAAACAAGATATCTTTTCTAAAACAGGGGTTTGAAAATTTATCGCTCAAACTCATCTCACTGGCTAGTAGACTTGTTGAATCAACTTCTCCTAATCAACCGAATCTTCCCTTTAAATAACCCTTCCTCCACGGAAAAGAGCCATGGAGCGTAAGCAGAGTGGTTTCCCATTTACGTTCTTGGGCTATTACATAAAGTTACGGTCTCAGAAAGACTAATTGTTTATATTTTCGCTACGCTCCTGTTCAAACCATTTAAAAAGAACACAAAAAAACCGATACCTCGGAAGGCACCGGTTTCTTACTTTGCCTAGCGACGTCCTACTCTCACAGGGGGAGCCCCCCACCTACCATCGGCGCTAGGCTGCGAAAAGAGATGCACTGCGTATTTCTTCATCATCTGCGGGCTTCTCGTTTCTCACGTATGTTATACGCTCCGAGACTCGCCCCCTTGTTTCCTCGAACTACTTGCACCTCTCTTTTCTCGCACACCTTCGATTCCTGTTTAAAAAAGAACACAAAAAAACCGATACCTCGAAAGGTACCGGTTTTTTACTTTGCCTAGCGACGTCCTACTCTCACAGGGGGAAACCCCCAACTACCATCGGCGCTAAAGAGCTTAACTTCCGTGTTCGGTATGGGAACGGGTGTGACCTCTTTGCCATTATCACTAGACTTTTTTGAGTGTTTGTTCACTCAAAACTGGATAAACGGGTCATTGAAAACCATTCAAATTCATTTTGGTTAAGTCCTCGATCGATTAGT
>NZ_JBFUHX010000028.1:0-20533 GCF_056402175.1 Paenisporosarcina sp. P4_B8
ATGAACACGCTTGGCAATATCTATTCCGACAACAAGTGTATTTTCAGTCACTTGATTAATTTTTACATTGCATTTAAACTGCATAGAGAAGTCCTCCTTGTTTGATGATGGGTCAATGGTCGTTGACACTCATGCATCATACTAGAGGGCTCTTTTTCTTTCAAGACCTCGAACATCCTTCAAACAGGAATGCTGCCCCTTTAGTTCAATAAGAAAAAAGCCTTTACCCCTTCTTGAGGTAAAGTACCCGTTAGTTGAATTAGGATGTTTCTTTATTACTCATTTTAAAGAAACACTCTGGATACAAATGGTCCTCTTCAACATCTACATCTGGATACTTAGTAAAAACTGACTCAAACTCTCCGCTATCATTAAGGTAATTAATGACTTCAACAATTCGTTCTCTGCTTACAATATCAATTAGAACCATATCGCTTGCTTGAAAGTATGTTCCATTCATACATTCGCCTGTCTTTGCATTCTTCTCTCTTAGAGTCTGAATGTTATTGTATGTAAAAAATGTTGCAATCCATTTGGAACGGTCTGAAAAGGTTACTATTACATCCAGATTGTCATCCTCAACATTCCATTCACCTTCAGACCATTCTTCAGCTTCTATCCATATGTGTCTATTGCTTGTTTCTTTCAAAGGAACCCCACCTTAAATCAGATATTATGTAGCTTTGTTAGTTGAAAAAGAAGGGTTTACTCCTTCTTGAAGTAAAGCACCCGTTAGTTGAATAAGGAATTTCAATTATTTCTAAAGAGATAAAGCTGGCTTGAGTAATTTCGGTTAATTATCATCTGGAATTGTTTGTCATGTAGTTACTTATGGTATTATAAAAGCATGTTAAAAACTGGAAGGGGACTATAGGTTCTTCTCAGACTTTTTATGATTGCTTTTGTAATCGCTTTAGCGTTTACAAAGTTATCTGCAACAAGTGATTTTAAAAGTATGATGTATTCTGCTGTGTATTTATTTGTATTGATTCCAATTGGATTTGTAACAATAAAATCCATAAACCGTATCTTTGATGTGGTTGTACTAAAATTTAATAAGGGTTGAGATTATATAGTCTCTTCCCGGGTTTACAAGAGAATAATAAAAGACATTCATCGTTCATTGATGAATGTCTTTTATTCTCTTTATGGTTCAAAAATCTACGACTAAAACGTGATAGCTAATGATTTAGCCTTTGACCGTCACGGACGATCCGTCCGCAAACATCGATTCAGTTACTCAACTGGATTGTATAACGTATGCACGCTTGGTTGACATAACACCACAATTGGGAAGTATTCAACTTCATTACTCAATATGAAAATCTGAGTATTCCTATACTTTTCAACATGATTATTTAATCCTTTACATCTTCTAGGTAGGAATTAATTACTGTACCCGTATGCTGAAGTTTCACGTCAACTTTAACATTCGCTTTCAACTCAGAAAATCCTTCATCCCTCCACTGCTCTTTAATCTTTTTCCATTCTTTCGGATTAGATCGATGAATGGCTTCACCAAATCCAAATATGTCTGATTTATATTGTTTTTGTACACTTTCAATGGTCATATTAATGGTCTCTTCCACTCTTTTTTCCGTGATTTTCTCTAGCTCAGCAATTGATTTTTGTTCACTAAGATTAATTTGACATTCTACTTCCCCTATATTTCCTTTTACTTTAATATTGACATCCACTTCGGGCTTTCCTTTGTTTATTTTGCCTTTCATTTTAGAATCCAAATGAATAACCTCTATAGTGGCTTTCCCCCCTTCAGGACAAGATATAGGAGTTACAGTATTTTGCACTTCGTTGACGATGCCATTATACCCTTTGCTTTCTCGTTCAGTTAACCAGCCCACCAGTTTATCTTTTTTAAACACCGCTAATTCATCATATTGAATTCTCGCAGAAGGAGTAATCGATTCCACATTCTGTTTGCTTGATCCCATTTCTTGGTCCCCTGTTACTAGAATCCCTGTTAATACGGCTTCCTTTCCCTCAATTGTAAGGGTGGCTATCAACTCGTCTAATAGAATGCCGTTCGTTGCGGCCCAGGCACCTTCTGACGTTTTGAGTGTATTAAATATTGTATTGGCCGGGATGGCTTCAAGAGTTGTTGTGACATTTAGTATCTCAGCCGCGGTCTTGTCCTTAGCAATAACAACATAAAAATCAGATCGAAGTTCCCAATCTCTTGACAGTAACTCTAAGGATTCGCCTATACCTTCTTTAGCTAAATCCTCACCGATCACAAGCATTCGAAGATGTCCAGGATATATTTTTCGAGGCGAGTTCTTTGTCATTTTTCGAAGAGCTTCATATACCGTTTCCCCGTTCGCCTGAAATAGGGTTACCGGTGAACGCCCAGTACTTGATTTCGCGGATATTTCAGAAGGTACAACCACTTGAGCAGTTACTTGGTATTCATCTTCTACTTTATCGATTCCTAATGCTAATGTAATGCCAAGCTCATTTAATTCCCTCCGGTCCCAACACCCCGTGAGAAATAGGCAGAGAATCAGGAATACAAACATGCACTTTGTCATCGTTTACTCCCTTTCATACTCCCCTTAAAAAGCACTTCAAGATTAGTTTTATTTTTAAGTTCTCCCCTAATAAAGGAATAATTATTACAATTATTAACAATTTTTAACCCATTAATCGAAAATTACTAATGTCATAAGACATGCTAGCTTCTATCTTTATTATCACCTTGTAGCGAAGCAAAAAATGCAGGAACCAATTTCTATTAATCAACCCAAATTTACCGATTGGAAAAAGGGTAATAAGTTAACGACAAAGTGAAACTTCTTTTAAGTGCTAAGGAAAATCCTAACCCGCAACCCAGTGTTGGATTCTCATCGGGAGAATCATCTTATCCTCAAACCTCGATTCAATTGCTAAACCTGGTTGTATAGGTTATACAAACTTGGTTGACATAACACCTCGACTAGGAAGTTAGCCCCCAACCCTTTCGGGAGCATTCCATATGAGTTTTTGATCTCCGTCTTCAACTAACCTGCCCCCGTTAGTTCGATAAGTTCAAAAAAAAAGCGTTAATCCTTCTTATCTTAACCTTTACATCTAAACAATAAACGCCTAAACCCTTTATATATCAAGGGTTTTGGCGTCACAAGAATGGTGGGTTATTTGCGTTAAAACGGTACATGCGGAGCATACCTGTAAATACTGAAAGCTAACGTCGTTTCTCAGACGTTAGCTTTTTTCTTTTTTCTTATTCAACTAAAGCACCCGTTAGTTGAATAAGTGTACATAATAAATTTGATAATAAATCCTGCAATTTACTCGTCAATACTGTTATCAACGATATCCCACACAAGATGGTGATGTCCCTTAAAAGTAATTGGGGATATCAAATGATATAGAGTCGATATCATTTTCTTTTGAGTAGTACATACAAATACTGTCTTTATATTTTTGACTTTCATTAGGCAGAACAATAAAGCCTAATCTATTATAAAAGTCTGTCCCAATATCACTATACAGGAAAAAGTTGTTACAGTTTTCTTCCTGTTCTAATTTGTTCATTGTTTCTTTGACTAATAAAAAAGCATATCCATTTTTTCTTGAATTTGCAGGTGTCGCGATTGATCCTATCCCTTTTACGATTAAGTCTTCTGAAGGGTTAAGTTTATATACGATGAGAGAACTTAATAATTCCTTTGTATCTGTTGCTTCAAGAACGTACCATTTCCCCTTCTTATACTTACTTGAATCCTGACACATTGTTATATATTCTTCGACTGACATATCATCTCCCCAAACATCAAAGCCCATCATATAAATATCTATCATATCTTCTTTTGTTGCTTCTCTTATTTTTTTCAAATTACCTCTCCTTGTGTTGTATTTGGTTATACATTCTTTTCGACTTTTAGATTATTACGACCACTATTCTTATTGAGCTAACCTGCCCCGTTAGTTCAAGAAAAAATTTCACCCCCAGACTTGAAGTAAAGCACCCGTTTAATTAAAGCCTACTGCTAGCCATGCAATGCTCCACATAATAATAGTAAACGATATGATAAGCCAAACTGTATTGGCCGTAGTTTTTTCTTCGTGTTTTACCTTTTTCAATATCGAAACCAAATTCAAACAAAATATAATGCACCAGATAGGCATGAAAAGCCATCCCATGTAGAAAAAGATAAATTCCAAGATCTCCATATTTTCACTCCTTTGTAGTTGTTTATCATTGTTCAACTAAACTGCACCTTTAGTTTAATAAGAAAAAGAGCCGTTTTATCAGCTCAATGATCCTCAAGTAAAGCACCCGTTAGCCATACATGTAGTGCAAAATCAGCGCTACACCACAGAGGATAAAAATGTGTGCAAAACGGGTCGATATTATCAATAATAAGAGTTCTTTTATTTTCGTGGGAGTTGAACAACGAAAAAGCAGATTTCATTATTAAAACTTCACCTTGAACCCTAAAGTTTTTAGTCTTGCTTTTTATTGAGTTTTTGGTTTCAGCTGATAGTTTTCAAATTTCAAACGTGTATAAGAAATAATGCCGGATAAAAAGAAGAAGCTGATAATCGTTCCTTCTCGAATATTGAATTGTAAATTGTATAGTAGTGATATTGTTATTGAAAGAAGAATTGAGAATAAATCGACACTATATCTGTATTGAGAGAAAGTGAGTTTTGTTAATTCGGCTATTCGTAAACATAAACTTTCAATTGGAAAAGGAATAATATCTAATGATAAAATAATGCCTGTTGTTCCACCGGCTAGTATCACACCGAAAATAAATAGTCCGACTCTTACTAAATAATTCTCTATATGAATCGTACCGAAAATAGTATAGAGGAAAAAATTAATAACCATTCCAAAGAACAAGATGGAAATGAACATCAAAGTAAATTTTCTAAAATCCTTTTTTTCGCTTAGGCAAATATAAACGATTAGAAAAATGAGATTTGCAATGAATGTAATTGTGCCAACTTTTATGGAAGTCCATTCAGAGATGGATAAATTCATCGCATTAAAACCACTTACTCCAATACCCGCCTTTAATGTAATACTTATACCAATAGCGCTTACTATATAGAGTAGAATCGATTGAATTACTTTTTTCATGATTGTTCCTCTAATAAGTCCATTATTTGCATTAAATTTGGTATCGTATATGTGCTCTTAGGTGAACCTGATTTAGGCATGTTTCGCTTAGGGTTAAACCATACACAATCAATTCCGACATTGATAGCTCCTTGAATATCCGATGTTAAACGATCACCTATCATTAATAATTCTTCTTTTCGGCTTATATTCAGGGCATCAAAAATATAGTAAAAAAAATGGGGATTCGGTTTTTCATAACCCATTTCTTCGGAGATAAAAAGTTGTTCAAAATATCCTTCTAGCATGGCATCTCTTAATCTTTTTCTTTGAGTCTTTCCTACACCGTTTGTTCCAATATATAATTTATAATCTTGCTTACTTAAAGCATTTAATAATTCATGTGCATGGATAACGGTCTTATGTCCTTGGTTTAAATGCTCACGGTACAAAGCTTCAACTTTTGCTCCGTTTTCATCTATATGAAATTCCTTCAAAAAAAGTGAAAAACGCGTTGTCAGCACTTGTTCACGAGTAATCAAGCCTTTCTCTAACTCATGCCATAATCTCTCATTAATGCGCTTATAACTTGCAATGATTTGTTTGTTATAAGGCAACTCGTATCGTGTAATAATTTGTATTAAAGCCTTTTCTTCTGAATCTTGAAAATCAAGTATTGTGTCATCTAAGTCAAAAATAATATGTTTGTATTTGTTCATTCCTATTCACCTCTGGGTAGTAATATATCGAAAATAAGAATATGATAATAGGAGATATCTCATATTGAGGTGATAAAGTGGAAAAAATCAATTTGGAGGATTACGCTGAAAATTTTGTAGATATATATAATGATATTCAAGAAACTTTTCCGAAAGCTGTGTTACATCAGGCTTTTATTTGTAAGTTTTCTTCTAATGAATATATAGTGCGCTTTGATGAAGATATTCAGTACTTATTTTTATTATTGGATGGGCGGGCAAAAATATATATAGTACACGAAAATGGAAAACGTGCGCTGATTCAGTTTCTAAAGAAAGATGATTTTATTGGTGAATTATCGTTGATTGAGGTGGAAAAGAATTTAAAAGATGTTGTGGCTATAAACGACTGCACTTGCTTAGCGGTTCCATTGGCTTCATCGAAAGAGCATCTGTTAAATGACAATCTTTTTCTCTGTAATTTATCAAAATATTTAGGTAATAAATTACTTAAAAGAACGGATCATTACACAGATATGCAGGATTATGAATTCAAAAATCGATTAGCGAAATATATTCTTCAAATAGAAAACGATGGTTGCTTTCAAGAGAAACATACCGAAACAGCAGAATACATGGGGGTAAGCTATCGACATTTATTATACACACTTAACCAATTCCACGAAGATGGATTATTAAAAAAAAAAGGAAGGAAATACATTATCATTGATGAAGAAAAGTTAGAAAGAATGAGTTTAAAAAAGGATTAATTATGTTGATTTGATAAATTGAAATATAAACAAGTGCCGAACCCGTGCGGGAAACTGGCGGTTATGACAAATGGAGGTCTTTGGACCTATTGAGGCACAGTGCTTGTTTTACTGTGATTATAATTCGGGTCGAGGCCTTTTTTGCGTTTGAAAGTTTGGGCGCTACAATTACGTCCAAGATCGAGTAAGGCAATAAATAGAAAAAGACTATTCCAAGTTGAAAGCTGCAGCAATCGTCACAAAAGAAGTTGGCCATGAACGAGTAGATGTCGTTCATGTGTATTAGGGAGACAAAGGTTGAATTTAACTTAAAAAGATCGATTGCATTTTCTGAAGTTTATTTAGTAACCGCCCCAAAATTCATATTCAAATTTTGAGAAGTCCATCTTATTTTTCATAAATTTTTGAATAGATATAGCTTGTTTAGTTGTAATATCAAATGAACCTATTACCGGATGGTCTTCTGATAAATTAAATATTTTACGAAATTCCTTTAAAGGAATTCCAGTAAGTTCTTCCTCTCCTACAATTAATTTAATCTCATCATTTTTTTCATTCCATTGGACTATCCTAGTTGTTTCTTCTTCAGAGAAATAGTACGGTGACATAGTTTCCTCCACGAAAAGTCCGTTATCTTTTGCAAATTTGATTGATGATGGGCAGTTTACGCTTGAACCAATATACATATAATAATCCCAACCAAAATGTACAAATAATTTGTCTTTCGAATACAACTGACAACCTAGAAAATTTCTTAATACCATTGTACAAATTGTACGAATTTCATTTGTATTCACTATTTTATCTTCCTGTAAATCCAATTCATCAAATTCTCTTTCGTACAATACGGAAGTTCTATCTTCTGGTGAAACATAAATTTCTGTTAATTGTAAAACTCTCAATGTATTTAGTTCGCATTCACTTAAAATTGTCATTACGGTATTTACATATGCTGCCTCAACACGGAGATACTCACCTAAAGTGAATTCTTTTCCATATATTGTTTTTCCAATTTCAGAGGGACAAGTCCATTCTTTTTCTAATGTGAAGGTTCCATCCTCATCTCTAAAATCAGGATTGTATTTTGTGATTCTCCACTGATAATTTATTTGATTTGACATTGTATCCCCCTTATTTTAGTATCCCCTTATTCAACTAACCTGCCCCGTTAGTTCAATAAGAAAAAAGAGCTGCCAAAGCAACTCCACGATTTTTAACTAAAGCACCCGTTAGTTTAAGTATAATCCTTCACAAAATACTATAAATTTAATTCCAGCCATTCATCAGTTTCTTTAAAACCAAACTTCTTATATACTGGTCTGCCTAATTTTGAAGCCCCAAGCCACAGTTTGGATACGCCCAATTCCTTCGCTTCGTCAACCAGATTCTTTAGTAAACCTGACGCAATTCCTTGACCACGATAATCTTCTTCGGTAAACATATTTGTGATATATCCTTTTTTTCCAGTTTTATTTGTGTATGAAGGTGGAAAGTCATAAATTATGATTGCACCACAAGCAATAATTACTCCGTTAAAAGCAAAGAACATAAAATATAAAATTAAAATTGTATATAAAATGGTGCCTGCAATGATGAGTTTCCGTAATTTCGCTTCCATAATCTCTCCTTAATTTCGACATATCATTTACCATAAATCTTACTATACTAAAATTGCATTTTTTTGCAATAAAACGAGAATATGATAATTCCGGTTAAACTTTCTTATAAAAGGTTCGACTTTTTTCAAAACGGTACATCTTTTTTATAAATGGTACGACTTTATTTCTAATCTACAGGTGAGATAATTTTAATCAAACTTTTTTATAAATGCTCAAACTTTATTTCAAAGCTACAAATTTAGCGAGAATCCTCAATTTTCAGGTGAAAAATAAACCTCGTATTTTTGAACAAAGTTTGATCAAAATACGAGGTTTCACCGGTTTATTGCTATTCACTTTTATAAAAATGTTTGATTATTTAGGAAATCGAATCTTCAACTAAAGCACCCGTTAGTTGAAGATCATTTCAAGTCTATTCACCCGGCATATTGCCTATTACTACATTGGTTTCGTGGCCTCCTTCTTGAAATAAAGCCTTGTACCTTTTTAACCAATCCGATTGTATGTACTATTTTTTAAATCAAAAATTGCAAAAGTACCACATATGCAGACCCCTAAAATCATTATTGCTGTAAAAAACCAACCTTCTCTCCAAGTAACTATCAAAGAATATAAACATCCCAAAGCAACAGCCAATGAACCATATTTCGTTCTCCATTTTTCTAGTTTCGATTGTTTTTTTTCTTCCAAAGTTTTATTCCCCACAATCCTGGTTGTTAGCACAATAGCGGTTGCTCTTACTGAACAAACGCACCCGTTAGTTGAAGTACAATCCTTCACAAATGTTTAAATTTTCAAATTAACTATTCAAGTATTAACTGATAAATATTTACTTTTTAAATCGATTTCCTGTATTAGCGTATATAAGCGTAAACACAACTATACCGATAAATAAAATGAGACCAAAAACAAATAACCAATTGTTTTCATATGCTTCACTAAGTACCCAAAATACCATACTGAATGGTAAAGCGAACATCATTTTCCCCATAAACTTACATAATGCAACCGTATCATACTTTTCTTTTTCTTCTTGTGGCAACGTGTTAAATCCAGCAATTAAAAATGAGCCTTTACCATTTGATAGAATAATTCCTAACATCACGAATAACACGATGATTATAATTGTTCCAAAAATAATAAACCCTCCTTGCTACCTATTACATTATTACGATTAGATTTCAGAAATGTTTCATTTTTTAATTAAATTACTGTTTAGTTGAATTCCTTAATTCTTTGGATAAATGTTCTTTCTCATGTTTTAGAGCTTTGTATAGTGTCCAAAGTGGAACGGTATGCAACCGCTATTGTAGAGGAGGCCAAAACCTTAAAGGTGGGGGCAATAGATTTTGAGGAATCGTTAGGAAACTGTCCAGGTTGTGGAGAGCCAATACGATAGTCTGAAAAACGGTATTTCTGTTCTTCTGCAAGCGGCTGCACTTTTATATTTGGAAAACTCAATACTTCAAAAATGTGACACCTAAACTGTTAGCGATGCTATTGACCAAAAAGAAAACAAATACGCTTTCCTTTAAATCTAAGACTGGTACTTACAAAGCCGTTTTGACACTTGAAATGCCTGTAACCGAAGGGCAACTTGTTCGAGTATTCAAATAAGATGGTTTTTTGCACCTCTTCATATCCCATTATAGTATTAAATCAAAGTTCACTAAGTATATAACCACATTGTTGACAACAAAAAACGAAATATAGGAGTGCGAATATGTTCAGTAACATATGGTTCTATGAGATTCAAGACTTGGAAAGAACGAAAGTCAGTAGAAATACAAAGAAAATGCTATGTGAAAATTTACGATTATACTAAACGCAAATGAACAGTACGAGTTCAACGATACGCACACCAAGATACGAATATTCTTTGTCTTAAAGAATGGGTACTTCAAGACAAAGAATAATGTTCTTATGATAAATTATTAAATATCGGGACACGCTTTAAAACCACATCTTGGCGGAAACTTATCGCTTGTATCAAAAGGTGTTGCACCTAGTGCTGAAGTTGATCCCATAAGAATAACAGACAGCAAGAAAGCAGATAGAATTTTCTTTTTCATATTAACTCCTCCTTTCTGAATATTTAATCTATTATAACATTACAAAAATGGTAATAGTAGGGAATAAAGCATTAAAATAACTTCTAAATTCGACATAATATGTCAATTGTAATGTCGGTGGCATCCCAACATGAAATAAAACGGAGTCGTGAAGAACAACAAAAGGCTGTTACTTCAAAGTAGAAAGATAATGGTTAGTGCTTACTTGAAAAACCCAAATGTGTATAGGGAGAGTTGTTCAGATTTCGGTCAACGTTTAGAGTCTAATGAAACGTTTGAAGCCTTTGGCAGAATTTATTGTGGACCATGCTATCAGTCCAAATAAGAGCTAAAATGATAAAAAAAAGAGTCCTGATCTGATCAGGACTCCCAAAGCAAATTGAATTAAGGTGTAACTCCAAGTTCTCTTAAAATATCATCTAATCTTTTACTCTTCACTTTATCTGCAGGTTTTGGCGTGTTTTCTACATCTGGATTTACTTTTAAGTAGTTGGTTTTGACAAATCCGATGTCTGTTGCATTAACAATACCATCAAAGTTAATATCTGCTTCGCGTTTATTTGTGCCCCAAGCTTCTTGAATCGCCAGTGCATCGTAAATGTCGATTACTTGGTCTTGGTTTACATCACCTGCTACTGCTTCTTTGTTGTCAATGTACATATATTGCCCATACCACACACCGTTGCGTAAGAAGCCAACTTTTTGATTTTTTTGTATCGTAATAAAGTGCCCGGGTAGGTGTACTTCTTTGGTAAATAGTTGATCGGTTAACGGAAGCTTAGTCACAAGGAACTCTGGTTGGATTCTGCTATTTATAGTTGCATCGTAGACTTTACCCCTAGCATCGGAAAAGATTACTTTAGCCCCAGCTTGAACCCAATCTTTTTTATCCCAGATGATAACTTGACCAGATGCATACTTTCTAAAACCTTCTGCTGTAAGGTAGCCAAATGCTTCAGAGAACGTAGGGGTGACGTTCCAAGAAAATGGTGCAAAGAAGGGATTGGTTGATGTGCCCGCTTCATTCACATAAGAAACCTTTGCATTAAATCCTGCTCTTGTAGTGTAAGCAGTATCTTTCACCTTTATAGTTACGTCTACAGCAGGGATTTTGCCAGAAACTTCTTTCGTAGACGCTACATCTAGTTTGATCGATGGTTTTCCATTCGTATAGGTAACGGTTACTGTTCCTTCACCAAACTCACTTAATGCTGCATTGGGTTTTGCCTCAACAACTTCTAGTTGAGTGCCAAATTTAGGACCATAAAAGTCAGAGTCTAACAAATTCCAAGTGGCCGACTTTAATTTTTGTACATTGTCCAGTGTGAGGGTAGTGGTAATCGTTTCCCCTAATGCGATCGATTTTTGTTTACTGGTTCCATAAGCAAATGGAGTACCTTCTTTAACAAAGTAGTAGGCTTTCCTTCCACCTATGTTCCCACCTCCATCAAATCCATCCATCTTAAAGCTTAGGACCGGAGTTTTTTCATCCATCGGTATTTCTTCTTTCCATTTTCCCGCTGTGTCCATACGGACAGAGCTAGGTACTGGACTGTTGAAGTACGACAAGAGCCGGTTTTTGGATTGGTCGACTGCCATCCCTGCTTGTTTTGCCGCTTCAATTTCTTTGTCATAGATTTGCACTTCAAATGGATAAGTAGTTTGACCTGGTTTGTACTCAAGGATCGGAGACTCTTGATCCAATGAGCTTGTAAAAGTAGGTAGATCAATATCTACTAATAGATCGAAGGATTTGGTAAGAACTTTGTCAGCCTCTGTAGTCGTAATCGTTTTCAGTTGGTATTGCCCCGGTTTTGCTTGTGCTTTTTCTGTAGAAATTCCATCGGCTGTAAACGGATAGTAGTTTCCATTAAACATAACTAGGAAATAGCTTGTATCGACGTTTTTTCCAACCAGATTGTGTCGTCCAACGAAACCAAGCTCTTGCCCAGATTTCCGGTCTACTAAGATCATGTCCATGGTTTTCATTGGTGTTTTCAAGTTCATTTGCGCAGATACCAAAGATTGTCTATTAAATTCGCCATAGTGATCATAGCGATAGTAGGCTGGGGAAAATATATTACTACCACCGATATCCAGTGTTTTGAAGTTGTCTTCCGCTGTACGAACACTAAATGGAATCCGATATTGCTCGGTTTGATCCTCTTGGTTGGTCACTAAGAGGTAACCTTCGTAAATTCCTTCAGCAGCAGCTTTAGGTACTTCGATGGTAACATGAAGACTTTCGGTAGAAGCTGGATCCACTGTTAAGGTTGGGTGGAATTTCACTTGTACCTGGTTGGCTACGGCATCCAGGCTACCTTTCACCGCTTGGAACTGAACGTTCAAATTGAAATTCTTTACTTTATCAGTTAGGTTTTGAAATTTCAACTTTTTGGTAACGCTAAGATCTTCACCTGCATAATGAGTGCCAAACGCAATGCCACCTGTTTTTTCTTTGATAGTAGTGATTACATCAGCGTTAGGAACTAGGGTCGTATCCTGTACTTGAATCTTCATCCCCGTATGGACGGCTTGATAAGGATCCACGCGTCCTGCTCCCACTTCAAATACACTGTAGGAACCATTCAGTGGATCAGCGGTGTTCATCATGATTGTTTTTACATCTTCAGGCTGTAACGTTGGATTGACTTGTAATAAGAGTGCTGCTACACCAGCCGCATTTGGCGTTGCCATGGAAGTACCTGAGAGACGAGCATACGCATATTTGTAATCGGTTGGTGCGTCATGGTTCCCGATGTAAGCGGGTACAGAAGACAACACACTGACTCCAGGAGCGGTGACTTCTGGCTTGATGTCATAGGTTCTTTTGGCTGGTCCACGAGAACTGAAGTCAGCTAGGGTGTCCCCTTGTGTTTTGGTTACAGTTAAATTACTAAATGTGAAGGATTTATTTCCTGCAGTTAGTTGCTCCTTCACCTTGAGTCCATCCTCTTGAGTAAGAGAGAAAGTAGGAATAAAGTTTTGATTTTCTCCCAAGTAAGCAGGAATATGGCCAGGTTCGTTGTTATACATTAAGACAGCCGCCGCGCCATGTTGTTTCGCAAATTTCACTTTATCTGCAAATGCATATGTTCCCCGAGCAACGAAAGCGATTTTGCCATTCACATCTTTGCCCGTGTAATTCGCGTTACCACCAAGACCTACGTTTACTAGTTCTAAACTTTCCCCTTCTAGAGTAGATAGGTTATCAGTGAAGGATTTTGCCATGTTAAGCAGTTCCAGCCCACTGAGTGTTCCGATCGCCCCTTTCATGGACGAATGAGAAATGGATACATCACTGGCTCCAACGGTGAGAGCGAGTGCAGCAGTTCCAGGAGAGCCGAGAGTGTAAGAGTTAAGTCCTGAGTTACCCGCAGCCACCACGGCAGTGACAGCACTTAATACCGCATAGTTCACGGCTGTACTCGTTGGAGAGTATGGATCGTTAATTCCTGCTCCCAAGGAAATGTTAATGACATCCATGCCATCGGCAACAGCTCGGTCGATCCCCGCCATTACGGCTTCCGAAGTACCGCTACCATATGGTCCAAGGACACGGTACACATAGAGGTCAGCATCTGGAGCGACTCCTTTGACAGAGACTTCACTATCGTTTTTAGCTTGACCGACGATGATTCCAGATACGTGAGTCCCATGCTCCGTGTAGTAGGAGATTCCGCTATCGAATTCCGCGTTACCTGACTTTTTCCAATCTGCGTAGGTGGTTTCCATCGGATCGTTGTCATTATCGACAAAGTCATAGCCACCTTTGAAGGCATCTATTAGATCAGGATGATTGTAGTCGACCCCTGAATCGATGACCCCTACTTTTATGCCTTTCCCTGTGATTCCTTCCGCATGAAGCTTGTCTACTCCTTCAAGGGGAACACTAGCCGCTTGCGTCGAAGCGTTATTAGATTCTTCCTGTGCGATGGAAGGGGGCTCTACCGTAAAGGTGATATTTTTGTGTACGGATTGGACCACTTCCGATTTCATCAACGTCTCTACTTGGCTCGCAGGAAGGGTAAGAGCCACCCCRTTATAAGAAGTTTTGTAGGAACGGGTGATTTTATAAGAAGGTTCTGCACTTTTGACTTCCGAAGAAGAAGTGGCAGCAGGTAAGATTTTTTCCAGTTCACTTTGGAATGTGGAATGTTCTTGTTCTACCTGTTCGTTGGCTTCTTTTTTGGTTACTTTTTTGCCTTTCAGAGCGGCCTCTAATACAGCTACTTTTCCTGGCTTGGACTTAAATTGTACGATTACAGAAATGTCTTTGTCTGATTTCAGTTCTTCATCTGAAAATCCCTGCAAGCCATAGTTTTCTGTCATCTCGAGTTGGTTTAAGGCCGCTTGTTGTTCTGGGGTGAGCGATGCTAAGATTTGTTCTGCTGATTTACCAGTTGCACCCGAAACAGGTCCGACCCCAAACTGGACGGAGGATAAAAGTAAACCCAATGATAAAGCAATGGCAGTTGAAGTTTTCGATGTTTTGCTATACCAACGATATTTTCTCTCTTTCATAGGCTCCCTCTTTCTTGCTAAGAATTTGTAAAGATCGTAACGAAATTATTGTAGCTTAAGCGTAAAAAGCGATAGAACTGAGAAAGTGCTCTTTAACAATTTTGATTTCAACAAAATTCCTCCTACATTTTTCAATTTGGCATTAGAGCCATCTTGCCCGAGAATATTATTTCTTCTAAATCACATCCCCTTCCCTTCTGTCTGAAAATTATTTCAATTCGTATTATACCTACTCCTTAGAACAGGGGAATTGGGGGAATTCCATGCAATTCCATTGACCCATTCAACTAAAAAATATTTTAAGTACGTGTCAATAAAGCACGAAAACCTGAGGAAAATAGCATATTTTCAAAGGTGAATGGGTGAAATTTTGTAATAAATTATCAAGTTATGAATGCAATACATTTTAATCTTGGGGGAAAAGACTGAAAATTAAAACCATTCTATCAATTATTACGAATTTAATAGAATCAAACCGATAGATAGTACTAGGGACTCGTTTCGAGGAATAGAAGTTTAATTAGGACATTTGTATCAAAAACACCATTCGTGATTAATAGAATTAACTGTCTATGAATGCTGCTTTACTCTGAATGTAGATTACAATTAAGGGAAATTCTAAAAATCAATTAGTGTTAGGAGGATTTAGGGTGAAGTACTTTATGTATCAATACTTTTATCATTGCATGTGTCAAACAAAATTTCAGTAAGTGATGGGTAGTCGTTGCACCACCTGGTTCAACTGGCACTTCGATCTTATTAGCAAGGGCCTCAAAGCCAGAATCCTAATGGAGACTGCTGAGTTTAAAAAAATTGTAGATGAAATAGTTATTTCTAACGGAATGCAAAAATGAGGTAGCTATTATTATTTAGAAAGTAAAGAAATAATGGTTGTACTTGGGTTACAAAAATCAAGCTACTCATCAAGTTATTATTTTAATCTGGGATACATAATTAAAGACTTAAATGAAAAGGCAAACCCTATATACACAACACTCCTTCCTGTACGCCATCCATGTTAAATAAATCGTATGGTTTCGGTAAGAAAGGGGCTGCCACTTCTTCAATACGAGCCGTTAGCTTATACAACTGCTTGGCTTGAATGAAGCGGTTTCGTATTTGTATGTTGATGTCTCCATTGGGTAGCAATACTAGACCAATGCCATCATGTTCATATAAACCGTAGAGAGATCCTCGTTGATAACCCGCTTTTTCTGCTCGTTTAATTAATTCAATTTGACTAAGCTCTGTTTGATGTACCCATTCTATTCCACTGATACTCGGTGAGAAGCGGGCCATACTCTGATCAAAGAGATACTGACAGGATTCTACACTCCCTGTAAAGAGAACGCGGTATCCCATTGATTCTCGGCCAACGGACGCAAAAAGCTACTTTTGACTCCAGAATTTGGAACCATTTTTTATCTAAATCATAATAAGGTTTGGGATTAGTAAAAACAGCCATACTCGAAACCAATTCGTATAGAGGATGAAATTCTATTTCTATTTCGTAGGTCATTGTTGGTAATCCCCTTAAAAAATGTTTTAGTAAATAGAAAATAAATGATTTAGTACTTGATTCATGTTCACCTGTATCTGCTGGATTGAAATAAATAAAAAGGGCAGCACTCTAAATGAGCACTACCCTTTATCAATATTAGCTTGTAATGATTAATTGATCCCTAGTGCTTGCTTAATAGACTCCATTGTTTTTCCATTGAACTCTTTTACAGCGGTAGGGGTATCTACTATATAATTGTTTTCTTTTAAATAATTAGCCTCAAGTAGCTTGAAATCCTTTGCATCAACCGTTTTATCAAAGTTTAGATCACAATCACGGTTGTTCGTTCCCCAATTTTGTTGAAGCAAAATCACGTCATGAATATCGATCACATGATCTTTATTAATATCCCCTGCATATTCTCTTACTGTTGAGTAGCCAATATTCTCGCCAATATACTTATCCCCGTCTTTTCGACCAACTTCTAATGGCGTGTAAGTAGTAAAATGACCAGGGACATCAATGATGACCGTATATACTTGTTCAGAAATTGGCAGGTTTTTAAAAACAATGTCTCCAGATTTTTGAATTTCCCCATTGTACAATTGACCGTTGGAGTCTTCCAGTTTAGCTTGTGCACCAATGGTTGTGTAGTCAATTGCAAAATTAAAGCCGCCGTTTGCATTTAATAACCCTTGAGCATTGATTTTCGCTGTAGCTGTTGAATAGGCTGAATAGCTTGGTAATAAACCGATTTCGAAATATGGGTTTACCGTTTTACCACTTAGATCTTGATAAGTAGATGAATTGACAAAAAAGAATGTATTATTTACATTTACATATTCATTTGCGTTCGTATCTACTTGAACATCAAATAATGGCAAATCACCAGTTAACCCATCTCCAGGTGCTTTTATATTAATCGTATTCATTTTGCTTCCAGTCCCAGTTGAGGTAGCTGTAAACAGTGTATAAATAGGCAAAGAAAGACTTTTATTAATTACTAAGGAATTAAAATATCTTGATGTGTAATCGAACTTGATAGTTAAATCTTTTGCATTTTGCAAACCATGAGCATAGAAGGTATAGGTTAATTGATCCCCCATAGTAAACGACTCTTTATTTGGTTTAGCGTAAATATATTGTGTCCCCGATTTCATATAATATATGACTTTCGCGATTGCTGTGTTCCCAGCCTTATCCGCACCTACAAATTGGAGCTTATTTACTGAATTAAAACCAGGATCAACTGAAATTTCTTTAGTAAACTTGCCATTTACATCGGTAGGAATGCCCCACGCTGGAGAGTTAGGTCCGTACCAAACATTATTATCGGTTTGATTTACATCGATGCCATTATCTTCCATTATGACTGCGTCACTATTGTACACACTTCCAGACAATGTAACTGTTTTTTGACCAGGTGCCAATTCAACGAATGGAAGATCTCCTTTAGGCAAAGCATTTGTATCATCTAAAGTAAATGTTGGGACATTATTATCAATGTACACTTGATCGGTCTTTGTATATTGCTTTCCTTCAAGATTGGTTCCAATGACCTTTATTTTATATAACCCATCTGTTGCTAATATGGAGGCACTTGCTATTGGTTTTTTTGTATTCCCTGTAAATGGAAAATACCTTCCAGTAAATGCACTTTGAATATATAAATCCAGATCAATTCCTGCACCAGAAGCATCAACTGTTCTAATTAAACCCATATCTTTATTTGTCTTTGAATCAACTAGAATAAAATCTAATGTTTTCATTGGTGAATTTAATCTAAAATCTAAATCCGTATTCTTTATACTGTAAGGACTCTGTTGACGATTTGTAGCAATATTTGGTGAGAAGACTTTGAAATATTCGAAACCTTCTTCCACTAGACGGAAACCAAATGGAATTTGATAATGATGAGTCGGATCTTTTTCATCCACAAAATGAATATATCCTTCGTACGTGCCTTTTTTTGCAGTTGTTGGAATTAACAGTGAGACAGGAATACTTTCCTGGCTATTCTTTTTAATTTTAACATCCTCAGGCAACACTAGCGACACGCCGTTTTCCTTCGCATCCATGGAACCACGAACCCCATCATTGTACTCAACCGAAATGTCATACTTCTCCATTTTGTCACTATAATTCGTGATTAATAGATTCGTTGTTTTTGTGATGTCTTCTGTAGCGATTGGAACAAAACCGTAACTAAGACCACCAGTTTGTTCATTGATCATTTCTTTTACATTATTTATAATATATGGCGTTTCATCTTGAACAGCCAGTTCTGTAGTAGAATTGATTGCATCATAAGGGTCTACCCTTCCTGCCCCTACTTCAAACACACTATATTGCCCCTTTAAAGGTTCGGCTGTATTCATTAGAACCGTTTTCACATCTGCAGGTGTATATTCAGGATGTGCTTGTAACAGCAAAGCTGCAATCCCGGCAACATGCGGAGTTGCCATGGATGTACCCGACATTCTTGTGTATGCAGTGGAATAACTAAAATTAGTTTTATCGTTAATATAAGACGGTACCGTTGATAAGACCGATACACCTGGTGCTGTTACTTCTGGTTTAATATCATATAATGTTCCAGATGGTCCTCTAGAGCTAAAGCTAGCTAATTCATCACCAGGAATTTCACTCTCTCCAAGAGCTCCTAATGTAATACTCGGTGTACCACTCGTGAATAAAGCATTGATAGCCAAACCATCACTATTTGTCATAGAGAATGTTGGAATATTTTCTTTGCTTTCTCCCAGATAAAAAGGAATTTGTCCTTCTGTAGCAACATTGTTGTATATGATGACGCCTGCTGCCCCGTTTAACGCGGCGGCTTTCATTTTATCAATGAGAGCATAAGTTCCACGTACGACGAATGCAATTTTACCTTTAACGTCTTTTCCTGCATAATCGGTTAATCCGCCTTCTCCTACATTAACAATATCGAATGTTTGACCAGATAGGCTTGAGAAATCATCCGTCCATGTTTTGGTCATTAATTGCAATGTACTATCAGTGGTTATAGCATTTGATTTGATTTTACTCGCAAAAGTTGTCACCTTAGTACTTGCAGAACTTGCACCTACAGTTAAGGCAAGTGCGGCTGCACCAGGTGAACCTAATGTGAACATACCATCTCCAGCATTCCCTGCTGCTACTACAGCTGTAACACCACTTAATACGGCATTATCAATCGCTAAGCTTGCTACTTCTAATGGATTGTTTTGGTTTGAACCTAGTGAAAGGTTTATAACATCCATCCCATCAGCAACAGAACGTTCAATCCCAGCAATAACCGCAGAAGTCTGTCCTGAACCATATGGTCCCAATACTCGGTAAACATATAAATCAGAATCAGGAGCAACTCCAGTTACTTTATAATCAGAATCGTTTTTAGCTTGACCAGCAATAGTTCCTGACACATGTGTACCGTGACTAGTGTAGTACGGTTTTCCATTCACTATTTCTGCTTTCCCAGAAGCTTTCCATTGGGCATATGTCGCTTCCATTGGATCGTTGTCATTATCTACAAAATCAAATCCACCCTTGTATACGTCTTTTAAATCAGGATGATTATGATCAATACCCGTATCAATAACACCAATCTTTATACCTTTACCTGTATAGCCTTCTTCATGCAATTTATCAATATTTAAAAATGGGATACTATCAACCTTTGTTTGTTCTTCTTCCTTTATTGGAGGCGGCGGGTCAATTTGTACTTTTTTATCGCTAAAAACAGCTTTAACCGTATCCATTTCCATTAATTTATTAATTTGATTTGCAGGAAGCGACATTGTCACTCCGTTAAATGCATTCTGATAAGTATATTTAATATTAAAATTATCCTTATTAGATCTCTCTTCTTTTCCTATTTTTTCTTGTAAATTCTTTTTAAATTCAGCATGGGACTTTTCTACCTTTTCTTTCGCTTTTTCTAACGAAATGGATTCCCCTTTGGAAGCTTCTACTATTTGAGCTACTTTTGCTGGAAGTTCTTTGAATTCAACAATAACCGTTACTTCTTCTTCACTAGTTAAGTCTACATCATCAGATAATCGCAATCCTGTCTTTAATTCAGTGGAATCTAGGTTTTGCAATGCTGCTCTTTGTTCTGGTGTTAAATTAGCAAGTAAATTTTCAGTATTCGAATAACTAACTGCTTTCGCAGTAGTTGGTACTTGTACAATAGAACCTAAAATAAAACTAGATGATAGAGCAAATACAGCTAAGCTTTTTAAGACCTTACTTTTGTTG
>NZ_JBFUHX010000029.1:0-20497 GCF_056402175.1 Paenisporosarcina sp. P4_B8
AACCAGATTCTTTAGTAAACCTGACGCAATTCCTTGACCACGATAATCTTCTTCGGTAAACATATTTGTGATATATCCTTTTTTTCCAGTTTTATTTGTGTATGAAGGTGGAAAGTCATAAATTATGATTGCACCACAAGCAATAATTACTCCGTTATCTTCCACCAACAACTGAATCAAAGTACCTTCACTTAGCTTATTTTTAAAGAATATGTAGAGTTCCGTATCAATGTCTATATTGGGTTCAATACCTTCATCAACCAATTGCTTTTTTCTTAAATCAATCAATTTATTAATATCATCTAAACTTGCCTTACGGTATTTCAACATTTAATTCACTCCCATATCAATTACTTCAAATTAGTTTAGCATATTTCTTGTTAAACTAACCTGCCCCATTAGTTGAAGAAGAAAAAAGAGCTATCTAGGCAAACTTTTTCCTAAACCTGATGATTCTTAAAAGACTTATACGTAAAGGTGAGTAGTAAAACAGATATAATAGCAGCTGTAAAAATCATCAGGGTGGGTTGCAACAACAGTGTACCGAATAGATTATAAAACACCCCAAGCTCAAAGTGTTCTGCCGCATTCATCATATTTATAGGAAATAGTTCTAGTAAATTATTTGCGGTATAAGAAATGTCCGATAGATCTATTTTCGGGATATAAAGTATTGAAGCAGATATAATTACAGTTATAAATGGACTTTTTACTTTGGAAGATATAAACAAAGTTATCGCTGCTATAAACAACAATCCAGTAAAACTTAAGCCTAAAGAATACAGATATAAATCTAAAAAAGTCATATCATAAGGAGATTGATAATACCAACCATGAATCTGTATATTAGCCTTAAAACCATCTAATCCATAAACTTTTGCATATAAGGTAAAGTTTAATGCGGCAAATAAGAAAAATACAGAGAGTGTAAATAGTAAAGAACTCATTAGCTTTGCTATAATCACCTTGTTTTTCCCGTGTTTCGTTGTCAGAATGATTGCATCTGTTTTTTGACTGTATTCCTCCGAAAAGACGGGGGATAAACAGATGACAATGATTGCACTTACAACCATAGCTATCAGCACTGAAAAACTTGAACTCAATTCTTCCCAACCATCGTAATAGTCGTAATAGAAAGGTAATTGAATTTGTTCATACATATTTAGTAGTTTATCCACTTCATTAGTTGTACCAGCAGGTCTTGGTTTATCTGCTGAAAGCCCTTTTAGTATGTTGTCATAGATACCAGCGATATTGCCAGCATTTAAATCTGATATTATTCCAGGGATCCTAACCTCTTGTACACCGATAATCGGTAAAATACCCCAATATTTAGGATTGTTTTGGTTGGCTTCTAATTCCACTTGTTTAATATACTCGTCAGTGAGGTAACCACTAAATTGTCCTTGCATATTTCTTTCATTTTCAATGGCTTCTAATCCCTTTAATTTTTCCGTTTCCGTAATGTATGAGGTTTCGGTCATGACTCCAAAGAAAAACGAAGATAAACTTAAGATTAATGCTGTTAATAATACAAAGACCGTACTACGTTTTTGAATGATTTTTTTCAATTCAAACGAAATAAGTCTCCTCATTTTATTTCTCCCTCCTCAAAGTAATGTAGGTAAAGGTCTTCTAGATTTGGGGAGATATTTACTGCATTATCACAAGGTTTTTTATTAGAAACAATCCGAAGATTGACCATATTCTCTTCATGCTTTAGGTTACTTATCGTGTATTTTCGACCTAGTTCATTTACTTCCTCTTTAGATACTTCGCATTCCCATACGAAGCCTTCTATACTGCGGGTAATCTCCCTAACATTTCCCTTATGCAAAAGTTGTCCTGTTTTCATCACGATAATTTCATCTGCAATATACTCTACATCAGAGACAATATGAGTGGATAAAATAATAATTCTATCATTACTGAACGAACTGATAAGATTTCTAAACCGTACCCTTTCCTTTGGGTCAAGCCCAGCAGTCGGTTCATCTAATATTAATAATTTAGGGTCATTAAGCATTGCCTGGGCAATTCCTAATCTTTGCCGCATTCCACCCGAAAATGTTTTGATTTTTTGATTTTTTTCCTCCATAAGACCAACTAATTCAAGCAACTCCAAACTTTTTTGCTTTGCTTTAAAATGAGGAATTCCTTTTAATGAAGCCACATACATAAGAAAATCATATGCTTTAAAATCAGGGTAGTATCCAAAGTTTTGAGGAAGATAACCCAATAAGTCACGGTAATCTTCACCGAGCTTGTTTATTTCTGATCCATTGTATCTTATTTCTCCTGCTGTCGGTTTTAATATTCCACAAACCAACCTCATAAGGGTTGTTTTCCCTGCTCCATTCGCACCAAGCAATCCATAAATCCCTGAGTTAAGTTTAGTCGTAAATGCATCTACGACAGTCTTACTTTCATATTTTTTAGTAATGATATCTATCGATAGTTCCATAACATTTCCTCTCCTCTTTGAATTGATTTAAGTAACTTAATAATTTCATGTGCTAAAGTACATACTGAAAAAGTCAACAAAATAATCCATAGAAAAGTTGATGTCAGTGCATACCACACGTTAAACATAGAAAGGTAGCAAAGTACAATAGCAATAATTAATCCAACTATTAAACAACCGAAAACAACTGTTTTTCCCTGAAAATTTCTAAGTATAAACAGATATATACTGTTTGTTAAACAAAATGGCACGAGTATATACAAAATAACATTTACAAAACTCATTTCATATAAGGTGCAAGTTGTAATTACTATAATTGTTATAGTAGATAAATCCATCACTCCTATGATCATTAGGCGAATCACAATTAATTTTTGAAGGTTAAATTTACTAGTTGATTCAAGTTCCCACATATTATTGGTAAAACTTTTCGCAAGCTCAGGTATCGCAACTAGAGCTATAATAGGGGCTGACACAGAAAGTATCGTTATTATTGTTTGGCGCTCATCGATACCGTTTGTCGAGAATATCAAAGAACATGAAACGATTAAAAGTAGTGCTGCTTGAACTATCCATATATAAGGAGAAATATATTTAATCTGCCCAACAAACAACTCCCTAAATGGCATTTTGTATTGAATAGGAGTTCGTTCAAACTCTATTTTGGCAAGGCGCACCGTTTCATCAATCACCGAATTGGGTATTTGTGGGATTTGGTATTTTTTTATTGTATCTTTTATTTTTTTACCCTTCAAAATACATCATCCTTATTTAAGATATTTTTAAGCTTATCCAACCCTTGTTTTAATCTTGATTTTGTAGTTGCGAGAGAAGAATTTGTTATTTTTGAAATTTCCTTTAGCTTCATATCATAATAAAAGCGTAGAATGATCACATCTTTTTGAATATCAGGCAAACTACTTAACGCTTTCATGACACTATCTGATTGTTCTATTTTAGTGAAATTATTATCGTTATCTGGAACATCCAATAAATCGATACTTTCAATAACAGCCCCGTTCTTTTTGTAATAATCATTGCACGTGTTTTTCGCTATGATAAAAAGGTAGTTTCTGAATTTTCCTATGTGAACATAGTTATGTATGTAATTTGCAAGCTTTAAAAATACTTCTTGCGTAAGGTCGGCGGCAATATTAGAGTTTGCTGTTTTTCTAAAACAGTAGCTATAAATATCATTGTAGTATTTCCTAATTATTGTATCGAGTGAATCGCTGTTTCCTTGTTGTATTTGTTTTATTAGTCTTTTATCATCCAACCATTGCCACCTCCTTAAAAAATTACTTTTCCCTTTTAAAAACCTTTCATATAGTTTAACTGTTAAATATTGAAAAAGGATTTAAGAATATTAAAAAAATTCCTTTTAATAAAACCCTTCTTTAAATTTCTTGATCAAAAAAAAGAAGACAGTTGAAATAACTTAACGGATTCGGTTGATGGGGAGAAAAATGCTAATAACAAAGTAAATTTCATACTAATCAGCATATATTTCAACAGCAAATTGGCATTAAAAATGGCAAGTAAAAAACGCTCAGATTCCTGAGCGTTTTTTTGATGTAATATTTTACTGTTCTTATTGAACTAAAGCACCCGTTAGTTTAAGTGTATTCTTTCACAAACTTTCAATTTCATTTTGATTGTCGCCTCTTAGAGATAATCAAAATAACGGTAATTCCCACAATACACGCTATTACAGTTTTTATAAGAAAGTTATTAAGAAGTCCGTCGATTACATATCCTTTAAACTTTTGAAATAATGTTGCTTCTGGAACCCAATCAATCACAGTGCCTATCCCTAATATTGCAGGTAAACTTATCGATACATAAACAAAAACAAAAGTAATTAGAAACGTTTTTAGGTTCATTAAATCCCTCCTCTAACCCTTTACCTTTTATATTTCACCACAAAAACCCATCGTCGTTGTTCAACTAAACTGCCCCGTTAGTTTAAGTGAAGATCTTCACAATCTCAATGATATATTCAAACTCAATTAATCTATAAAACACCCCTTTAGGCAATGTAAAGTATACATTAATCAAAGGAATTGTTATATTTAAAATAATTAGATTTTACAAATATTTCAAAGAGGGGGATTATTTTGAATAACACGATTACATGTAGGACATTAACAAAAGTGTTTAAAGGCGATGGTATAGGTACATATGCGTTAAAGGAAGTTAATTTAACACTTCAGAAAAGCGATTTTATTTCAATTATTGGTCCATCAGGCTCAGGGAAGTCGACGTTATTAAGCATAATTGGAACACTCGATGTTCCTTCCAGTGGGGAAATTCTCTATGGAGATCAGCATGTTCACAAACTGAACAATAAAGAAATGGCAGATTTTCGCTTTGAGAACATCGGATTCATATTTCAACAGTTTCATTTGATTCCAACCATGACGGCATTAGAAAATGTCATGTCACCTCTTTTTGGTAGAAAGTTAACTTACAACAAAAAAGAGCGAGCGACACAAGTTTTGGAACAAGTTGGACTTATAGACAAAATAAATTCTCTCCCTTCACAACTATCAGGTGGACAACAACAAAGAGTTGCCATAGCTAGGGCGTTAGTTCATAAACCTAAATGGTTATTGGCAGATGAACCGACAGGGAATCTAGATACAGATACCGGGGAAACGGTTTACCAACTATTGGTGTCCTTAAATCAAAGTAAACAATGTGGGGTGATTTTAGTTACACATGATTCTACTCTAGCTGATCGAGCAAATACGAAAGTGGAGATGCGAGACGGAGAAATTATATCCGTTAGTCAGAGGCAACCTGTATGATACCTTTTATGATGAAGCAGCTGGTTCGCAATAAAGATCGACTTATTCTTTCTGTGATTGGCGTGATGTTAATTAGCAGTGTGCTCATTTATCTGTTCAGTTTAACGGAAACAACAAGAGGAACTGTTAATAATCAACTGCAAAAGAAGTGGGAAAGCGCCTATGATCTTGTTATCACCCCATCAGGTTCCATTTTCAATGAAGATAACCTGATGGAACCTAACCACTTAAATGGAATTAATGGAGGCATAAGCTACGATCAATACGAAAAAATCAAGTCGATGAACGATGTAGCGGTTGCAGCCCCTATTTCAGTTTTGGGCTATACCACATTAGGAATAACTATGAAAGAAAAATTTAAAACAAGCGACAAGGGTATCTATAAGTATAGAATCACAGAGACATATAATGATGGTTTATCCAAAAAAACCATACAGGATATAGAGACATACAGAGCTACTAATTGGACAGGTCCCAGTGAAGGTTTAGGTTTTTGGGGAGATGATAAAGGTGAGATAAGCTTGAGTCAATACCAATTATTGGTTGGTATTGATCCAGAAGAGGAAGCTAAGCTTGTAGGACTAGACGAGGCAGTTCAACTATCTGATACGAGCCGATACTTAGAGCCAAATGAAGATGCTATTTACGATGAAGAAATGGACCGTTTATTTGAAATTCCTGTTTTAATAAATAATAAAAGCTTTTCCAATAGCCTGTTTCAGGTTTCGCAAGAAAAATTAGCTATCCCTTTTAATACTGACACTGAAAAGGAACAAGCTATCGAATTAATTAAAAAAGGAAATGGACGGGACTACTTAAATGAGTTGGAGACAGAGAAAGTAGACAGTTTTGAGTTAACTGGTGAAGAATTGGAAAACATGATCTTTAAAGCTTTGGCGAACCCGAATGACAATCCTTCCTTATCAGTTCATGGAACTCAATTAGTTTTTAAATCCAGTATTCTTGATTATCAAAAATTAGAAAGTCCTTTCCCAGAGAGATGGTCAAATAGTTACATAGTGTCAAGCAAGCCCGTCGAAATGATTGACATTTTTAAAGATGTTTTACCGAATTCAGGTTTCAGAAAAGCAGAATTGTTAGATCATGAATTAACTGAAGACGGAGTACCTCTCTTGCCAGTATTGAGATTGAATATTGTTGGGAGTTTCTCTTCTGATAAATTAAAAATTAGTAAAGACCCTTTAACTGAACTACCACTTGAGACATATCGTCCTGCACAGGCGGGTATCGTCCTTGGACCAGACAATGAACCGTTAAATCCTTCAAGGACGATGAAAGGATCCGGTGTACCAACAGGCTTGCTTACAAATCCACCTAACATATTAACTACTGTGAAGGCAGCTGAAATCATTACGGGAGGGAATAGCATATCCTCCATTCGCATTAAAGTAAAAGGCATCGATGAAATTGGAAATGCAGCGCAAGAAAAAATGGAACAAGTCAAAAATGATATTGAACGTGCGACAGGACTTCAAGTCATCATTACAAGAGGATCATCACCTCAACCAACCATCACCAAAGTGGTTGAACACGATAAAACGCTTGGGTGGATTGAACAACCTTGGATTCATATAGGCGCGGCTATCGCCATTTTAAGAGAAACCTCATTAGGGTATACGAGTATTCTCGTTACCATCCTACTGATTGGTATGATGTATGTGTTTGCAACAACCTATGTATCTTATTTAACACGAAAGAAAGAATATAGCATATTTCTTGCACTAGGATGGCGAACAGGCATTCTTCGGAAAATGGTGCTAGGAGAAGCATTCTTTTATGTACTCCTAATCACACTAATAGCCATTATTTTAGAAATGATTTTTATGCTAAATGGAAGCACATTCAACATTAGTAAGATTGTTTTGGTATTCGGTACATCGCTCGTTATTTATGGTTTAGGTATTGTTCTACCTTTCATACAAGTCGGACGATTGAAACCATATCAGGGAATCAAATCAGGAGAAATAACCAAAAAGTCTAAAAGGATTTTTAGTAATCAATCGATGGTTGGGTTTGTTATGAACCAAGTATCGCAAAGACCTGGAAGAAACCTTTTGTCCATTTTGGCCATTGCTTTACCTACCACATTATTATCCTTTTACCTATACGTATCATTCCGTTTAGATGGAGTTTTATATACATCCTGGTTAGGGGAGTTTGTTGCAGTTGAGGTAAATAAATCTCACTACTTGATCATGGGTGTGGCTCTAATTATTGGTGCACTTACTACAGCTGAGATGATGTGGCAAAATATAGT
This sequence comes from Paenisporosarcina sp. P4_B8, assembly GCF_056402175.1. NCBI lineage: Bacteria > Bacillati > Bacillota > Bacilli > Caryophanales > Caryophanaceae > Paenisporosarcina > Paenisporosarcina sp. P4_B8. Next base: position 7,553 of record NZ_JBFUHX010000029.1, read on the forward strand.
GGAAAGAGAAGGCGAACTAGCACTCTTTAAATCGATTGGATGGAAAGATAAGACAGTTACGCGTTCTATTATTATTGAAGGGGCTTTAGTGGGTTTTTTGGCAGGAATAGTCGGTTTGGTTCTATCTATTTCCTACATTGGCATCATGTATAATATCTTTCCTTGGGATTCATTGACGATTCTTTCATTGACAATTTGTCTCCCGGTATTGGTTGGCATTCTAGGTGCATGCTTTCCCGCAATTAAAGCATTGCGAACCAATCCATACAACGTATTAAAAGAAAATATGTGAAAAAATGCATAAAAACAAAGAGGCAAAATTGCTTGACCTCCTTGTTTTTATGCAATTAAACAAATTCTCGTACATTCACATTTAGTCTATGAATTAACGAGTAACATATTTTTTTGAAATATTCTCCATCGGTTACTGGATCAGGGCCATTAAACCCACTTACTCCATTTAACAGTATCATTTCCAACTTCCCCTTCTACATATTCTATCGATTAATAGACCGAATAATTGTACCTTGTTCAACTAACCAGCTCCGTTAGTTCAATAAAAGGGCTGCTTAAACAACCCGATGATCTTTAACTAAAGCATCCGTTAGTTGAATAAACAAATTTATTCACTAACTCTCCCAATCATCTGGAACAAGCAACCATAAACCAGGCATTACACACTTATTACCTTCAATATAATCATTAGGAGTATATTTGAAGGGCTTGTTAAGCATATTTTTTATCCCTTCAATTGTTAGGGTATTTAAAGAATAAATTGAGTTCTTATCATATGATTCCAAAATTGTATTTACTTTTCCCCCATCTGCTTCAAAAAAGTCATTCTGCAACTCACTAAACCAACCATCAAAATATATAGAAGTCGGACCTCCCATTCCGTGTGGACATTCATTAGATTCATTATTAGTTGTATTTACATAACACCACCAAGACACATCAGTAATCATTATCCCTAAAGTTGTTATTTCTTTAATAAACTCTTCTAAATTATCCTTCATTACTATACAGTCAATATACCCCTTACCAACTGGTTGTACTTTATACTTTGAAAAAAGCCTTTTTAATTGTGCGACTAATTCCTTCTTATTAGATTCTAAGTAATCAAGATACATCATTATTTATTGTCCTTTCCTTGTTCTAATCTACTTCTCTCTCGATAGTTCAGTAAAAAGCTTTAATCCTTCTTGAAGTAAAGCATCCGTTAGTTGAAGAGGCTAAAGATTCAATTCGAGTATAAGGATAACAATATCACTTAATAAAATCCCTAAATTCATTTGGTATTTTAGGATTAGAAACAAATAATTTTTTTCTATAATTATCAAAGTCCTTAAAGTATATTTCGTTTCTAACATTTGAAGTAGACCAATCAATTTCGTTTAACTTATTACCCAGAACTACATTATAATCCTTAAAATCTTCGTCATTTTCAATCACTTTTAAAATATCTATTTTCACACCATAGTTAATTATATTCTTTAAGATTTTTAAATCATAACCTAATTGAATAGTGAAAAAACCAATAATACTACCGATTTGGGCATCTTCCTCAGCTATAAATGTTAAGAATTCTAACAAATCTTTTTCATCCATTAAGTGACCTCCTTCATAACTATTTTAAAAAATAGTGAGAAATTTTCCTTGAAGTAACCTACCCCTTTAATCAATTACACTGAGTTCATATTGAATTCGTTCAAAAACCTCTCTTGGCTTCATATCAAAACCTGTTGCCAGCTTACCACTCCAATTAACTCCCAAATTTAGACGATCTTTTTCGAGACCTTTTAACCAGCTATTTAGAAATTCATCAAAATCAATATCAAATGCTTGGAATCCTCTATAAGTAGGAACATTTTCAATGATTTTTTCTGCTCTTGATTTCAGAGACCAAAATGGCATTGATGTTTCACCGTCAATATTTGTTGATGTTGGAATGCCACCTTCGTCTTTAATTGTCCACACTTTACGATGCTCAATAACTTCTTTTATAAATGCATTCCATTGTGCAGCTGAATGAGACAAAATAACACCTACTTTTGATAAAGGTTAGGATATAAAATCTCCATTGTTTTGCCCATAGCTTATTGAACTAACCTGCCCCGTTAGTTGAAGGAGACATTTTAARCAAAATATGGGTTATCTAATTCATTATTATTAATGACTACATCTGCATTAAGTTGAGGTAAATGTTGTTCTAAATAAAGTTTCGAAGCAACGTGATACCTATTTAGGAACATTTCTTCAGCTTTTTCATAACTTCCAAATGCCCGTTCTTCTCTTTTAGCTCCTCTTTTTCTAGCTAAGTCAAAGTCAGTTTTAACAAATATTTTAAAATCGTATAGGTTACTTAAATCCTTTTTAAATAAAAAAGTTCCATCAATAATAAAAATCGTATCCCTATTTGCTATTTTTAATTCTGGGTTCACATACTCGTCCTTTGCTAAATCTAAAGAATTTGTTTGATAATGCAGGTTTCCCCCTGGACCTAAAGGTATTAAAAGTTTCTGCTTAAAGGAATTGTAATCGTGAGCATCCTCGTAATAACCAATAGCAGATTCCTTGCCCTGTCTGTATCGAATAACCCTTGGATTATGAAAATTGTCTATGCTAGTCCTAATCACATCCATCTTTCTTCTTCGAAGTTCTTCCGTAAGCTCATTAGCAAGCGTTGTCTTGCCAGATGAAGTTATTCCACTAACTCCTACTTTAATTGGATGGAGTGTTTTTAGACATAAGATTCTATTTGCTATTTCTGAAATAAGTTCACTCCTTAACATCTAACTCCCCACTTTCCAATCATATTCTTTTATCATTCTTCAATCTAAATTAGGATAATCCTTCTTCATCTAACCTTCCCCGTTAGTTGAACCCCTCGTTAGTAAACTATCAATATGTCTTAATTTCGATAGAAATGGCAATATTTCCTTTAACGATACTTTTTTTGAGGGGGAACAAAATTGCTACTGTCAAAAGCATGGGAAGCATTTGAATCTGATAAAAGGATCGAAGGCTTTTCTTCACAGACATTAAAGGCTTATCGGCTCCAATTATCATTACTTATTGATTATTTTAAGGATGTTGAAATAACTACTCTTGAAACAAATCAATTGAAAGAATACCTTGCGATTTCAGGGAAGCATTTAAAACCAGCCAGTCTTGCACATAGAATCCGATTTCTGAAATCGTTATTCCGTTGGTCCCATGAAGAAGGAAACATACGAAAGAATCCGGCTGCGAAAATTAAAGAACCTAAAGTAGGGAAGCGAATACCCAAGTATTTAACCGAACGGGAGATCGAACACCTTCGTGAATCCTGTCATACCCCAATGGAAAGAGCGATGTTCGAATTCATGTTTTCTACCGGTTGTCGAATTGGCGAAATAGTTACGTTAGAAAAGAACCATATTAATTGGTCCAATCGATCCGCGATTGTTAGAGGAAAAGGTGATATGGAGAGGGAAGTTTATTTTAATATACGTTGTGACATATGGCTTAAACGGTATATTGAAAGTCGTAATGACAATAATCCTGCCATCTTTGTAACAGCAAGACAGCCACATAAAATGAGTGTCGCTCAGATGCGTTACATCATCAAGCGGATCTCCAATCGTGCTGAAATTAATAAAGAGATTCATCCACACCAACTTAGACACAGCTACGCAACTCATTTGTTGAATAATGGAGCTCCTATTGAAGTCATACAAAGTCTTATGGGGCATGAGAAAAGTGAAACCACAAGGATATACGCTCAATTAAGCGGGAGGCTAAGGAAAGAGTATTATCAGAAGTACTTTTAAATGTAAATGTAGCAACGTCTTAAAAGACGTTGCTCTACTTGACTAAAGCATGAGTTTCACACTGTAAAACCTCATTGCTTTTGGAATACCTTCTATTTCAAAGACTCCATTCATTATTAAATGTCTCACTCTATATTTAACAAACTGGTCGCCAATATATTGATTTAAATTCCCAATGACTTCACCGATTACTCTCGCTGATTTCATAAAATATATTTCATCCGCTTCTGCAAAACCCTTATATTCAGGTTCAACTCGATCGAAAACAACCCTTATCTTCATTTTTTCCTTCGTATTTGCTCGACTTTCAGTCGTTTTTGCGTTAATCCTTCTTACCATTCCAATATGTCACAATAAAAAATCGCAAAAACCCAGTATATATCAGAGGTTTAAGGCGGTTATCTAGAAAACGAAAATTCAGGTTAATTACGACATCATGAGATCTCTTGGCCACGAAAAGATAGAAACAACGATGATTTATTTAGAGAAAGTATTTGCGAAGGAACGTCATGCAATCCATCAATGGAAACCAGAAGTGTTTGGTGAATACATATAATAGAGGAAAACAAAAACCCTTTAGTTAATAAAACACTAAAGGGTTAATCTTTTGGATAGTTAAATAAAGGAACGCCGTTTTCCGTTTATTGCTAACTAACATCAATTTTCCAGTATTAAAATGTAATAATGCCTGTTTACAGTACCAGAACACTACCGAGATAAGAACAAATCTATTTATACATTTTTTTAGTTCCTATGATCCACTTTAGTCTTACTAGCGCTCGCATAATTTCAATTGGAGTAAAATAAAGAATTCCACTTAATCCCCCTACCAATAAGCTATATGGAAGAATCAGATTGATAAACATTCCTGGATGCTCTGATAATCTGAAATATAACAAAATAAATTGAAGGATTCCAATTAATGTTTCCCCGATATACCGTTTGCATAGTTGAATCAATGAATGGTGCTTACGGCAATTTTGTTCCTCTGCAATTCGCTTGCACGCTGACGGGCATATAGAGCCAACTCAACGGTTAGTTCATAACGTAAAAATGGTGTAATTAAATAAATCCCATTAAACAAGTCTAATGCTGTATCAATTAAAGACTTCGTAATTTCGATTCCTTCTTGTACCGCCTGAACCGGGTTATCATTAAATTTTGCCATGCGGTCACGAATCGTTTTCGAGATTTTGATTCCCGGTACTTCATTATGAAGAAACTCAGCGTTTTTACTGCTTAGTAAGGGCATTAAACCAATATATATAGGCGCATTAAGATGTTTGGTAGATTCGTAAATTTCGAGTAATTTTTCCTCTGAAAATACAGGTTGTGAGATGAAATAATCGGCGCCAAGCTGAACTTTCTTTTCAAGGCGCTGCACCGCTTTATCTAGATAACGGACATTTGGATTAAAAGCAGCAGCAATGCTAAAAGATGTTTTTTGGCCAAGATCTTTTCCTGAAAAAGATAAACCTTCATTAAGTTGTTTAATCATTTGAATTAGCTCAAAGGATGACACATCATAAACAGAAGATGCTCCTGGGAAATCGCCTACTCTAGCTGGATCGCCCGTTATCGCAAGTACATCATTCATCCCTAAAGTGTGTAGGCCCATCAAGTGGGATTGCAAACCGATAAGGTTGCGGTCCCTGCAAGCTATATGGATGAGTGGTCGCATCTCCAGTTGAGTTTTAACTAGGTAACCCAATGACTCATTTGAAATACGAACAGAGGCAAGCGAGTTATCCGCCAGTGTAATCGCATCAATTCCCACTTCTTTTAAAGCTTTTGCTCCCTTGAAAAATTTTGTTGTATCTAATTTCCGAGGAGGATCTAACTCAACAATAATCGATGGTTTCTTCTTTACAATTTTCTCAAGAGGCGGGAAATCCCTTTTTATTGATATTACTTCCACAACTTGTTTAGGTGGTTTTATTTTTACGACCTTTTGTGTAATTGGAACCACATTTTTTAATTCGGAAGCAATGGCTCTTATATGTTCAGGTGTAGTGCCGCAACATCCTCCAAGAAGACCAACTCCTTCATTGCGGAATGCCAGTGCTGACTTTCGAAAGTACTCCGCATCACCTTCATAATGAAATTTCCCATCCGTATATGCAGGCAGACTTGCATTTGGATAGGCAGAAAGATAAGCATGTGCTGGAATCTCAATCTGTTCAAGTGATAACAACGTATGATGTGGTCCGAGGCGACAATTCAGACCAATGACATCCGCACCAAGGTTTTCGAGCTTCAAAAATGCTTCATTGACAGGTGTTTGATCTTGCAAAATCCCTGGCTCTTGAAGTGCTAGTTGTGAAATGATTGGCAGATTTGTTTCCTTACGAGTGATTGTAAGAACGGCTTCAAGCTCTTGAAGGTCATAGAAAGTTTCGAGGAGAATCCCATCAACCCCTTCTAATAAAAGGCAATATAACTGTTCCCGAAAGCTCCGTTTTAGATCCTCTAATGAAATAGAATTGGGCTTTACTCCCCGATTACCACCAATCGTCCCAAAAACATAAGCGTCATTCTTAGCTGCTATTTTGGCATTGTGGACAGCGGCACTATTGATTTCTTTTACCGAATCTTCCAGTCCATACCTTTGCAGCTTTATATAATTAGCTGCATACGTGTTCGTCTGAATCACATCCGCACCTGCACCTATATACGCTTTATGGATGTTTTGAATTTGTTCCGGATGGGATAGGTTCAGTTCCTCAAAGCAGCAATCTGTCCCGTACGAGTATAGGAGAGTTCCCATGGCGCCATCACCAATTAATATTTGGTTTTTTAATTTCTCCAAAAAACTCATTGGCTCTCTCCTCCATGATAGATAAACTGTCTATCTTGAACATGCTGAAAGGCTTGTGAAAAATCCTTGATAAGATCATTCGGGTTTTCAAGGCTGACCGATAAGCGAAGAAGGCTATTTTTGATACCGCGTTTTTCTCTTTCCGCTTTTGGCATCGCCGCATGGGACATTTTAGTCAGATACGATAAAATCGATTCTACGGACCCAAGGCTTACTGCAAATACAGGGGTTTTCACATTCGAAACAAACGAACGAAGCGCATCCTCATTGGCAAGTTCAAATGATAAAACCGCACCTGGACCATCTGCCTGGTTTTTTTGAAGCTGATGCTGCGGATGACTTTCTAGAGCCGGATAATAAACCTTATCGATAAGCGGGTGGCCTTGTAAAAATTCGGCGAGTAATATTGCAGATTTTTGTGATTGTTCGAGACGGACATATAGCGTCTTGAGCCCTCTTAGCACGAGCCATGCGTCCTGAACACCCAGAATAGCCCCAAACGAATTTTGTAAAAAACCTAGTCTTTTCGCTAATTTCTCATCCTTGACAACTGCCAATCCAGCGACGACATCGCTATGCCCTGATAGAAATTTGGTTGCACTATGCAGCACAACATCAGCCCCAAGTTCAAGTGGTTTTTGCAAGGCTGGAGTGAGAAAAGTGTTATCGACGAATGTTAAGGCATTATTTTCTTTTGCTAACTTGCTAACCGCTTTGATGTCGGTCACCTTCAATAAAGGATTGGAAGGTGTTTCAACATAAAACACTTTTGTATTTGGCTTAATGGCTTGTTTTACTTGGATCAGATTCGTCATATCGACAAAGGTATAGTCAATTCCGTATCGGGACAGGACTTCGGTGATTAATCGATAGGTACCACCATAAACATCCTCTGAAACCACGACATGATCTCCTGATGAGAGAAGCAGAAATGCCGTGGAAATCGCTGCTATCCCGGAAGAAAAAGCAAATCCATTTGTTCCACCTTCTAGTTCCGCAATAACCTCTTCTAGCGCATTCCTTGTCGGATTAGAGCTGCGACTGTAATCATATTTTCCAAAATGATCGATATCAAATTGATGAAAAGTTGACGCATGTTGGATTGCTACACTCACTGCGCCAGTATTCGGATCAATCTTATGACGATTGTGTAAAAGCCTTGTTTCAAAGGAATGTTCTCTGTTCTCCATTACATAATCATCTCCTCTCTTATGTGGACAAAAGCTTGCTCAAGGTCAGAAAGCAAATCTTCTGCATCTTCAATTCCAACGGATAAACGCAATAAACGATTGCAAACACCTGCTTGAATTCTAACCTCTTCAGGAATATCAGCATGTGTTTGAGTGGCAGGGTAGGTGATGAAGCTTTCTGTCCCTCCAAGGCTTTCGGCAAATGTAATAAGGGATAAACCTTGTAAAAAAGGATTAATCCATGACTCTTCTTTTAGGCGAAAAGAGATCATTCCACCTTTTCCTGCATAAAAAACGTCGGTTACAGTTTGAAGATTGGAAAGGTAAAGGACAACTTCCCGAGCATTTTTCTCATGCCGATTCATTCGTAGAGATAAAGTTTTCATACCGCGCATCAATAACCAGGAGTCAAATGGACTAAGCACAGCTCCCGTACTGTTATGGTAATGCGCTAGTTCYTCACATAGTTTTTTTCCTTTAGCAACAATAATGCCAGCAAGAACATCATTATGACCTCCTAAATATTTGGTTGCGCTGTGGATTACAATGTCAGCACCAAGAGTGATTGGTTGTTGCAAGAGAGGCGTATAGAAAGTGTTATCGACAATCAGCATAATTCCGTGTTTCTTGGCAATTTCCGAAACAGCGGAAATATCTGTTTTCTTCATTAAGGGGTTTGTAGGCGTTTCCAGAAAGATGGCTTTTGTTTGAGGGGTAATCTTTATTTCGATCTCTTCCGGACAACATGTGTTTACGTATTGACACTTCAACCCCCATTTTTTATATCCTTGTTCTAATAAACGATAGGTTCCTCCATATAAATCTTCACTTACTAACCATTCATCACCTGATTGAAAAAGGGACAAAACGGTCATAATTGCCGCCATCCCAGAACTACAGGCGAAGCCTTGATCACCATATTCCAAATCTGATATTGTATTTTCAAGGAGCTGACGTGTTGGATTTCCCGTACGACTATAATCAAACTCCGTCGATTGCCCAAGCCCTTCATGACGATAGGCCGTAGAAAAATAAACAGGGGGATTCACAGTCCCTGTAACCGTATCACTACGATTTCCAATTTGAGCAAGTTGTGTATCGATTTTATACATCCCAATCACTCCTCTAATAAAAATGTTGATGCACATTAAAACGGCGTTCTCCATTGTGGATCAACAGTTAGTGATACTCTCACTGCAGATTCTTACATCGTGGTTAACTTATTCCAATCTATTTTCTTAACCCTAGGATATAAAAAAGACCTCTTGATTCCATAAAATTGTCAATAAACAATCCTACTGAATACAAGAGGCCTCCAGTTGTCCGGTGAGCTTCTTTAATATTTTAATTTTTTCAAACAGAAAACCGTTGCTTTTCTATGCGATTTATTTGAACAATTTTTCCTTCATGAAACGTAATTTGTAGCTCTCCAAAATGCAAACCTTCAAGTGCTTTTGCGATAACTTCAAACTTTTCCTTTTCCTTTTCCTTACCTTCTTTCACCAAATCTCCCATTCACTCAACTCCCATATGCTTACATTAACTCAATATACATGACCTCTTATTTAGCAGATTTGAATAGCTCTGCTGTAATTGGCACTGTTACAATTCGATTCAGTTGTTGCCGYGGTCTCAAAGACTCTTTAAAGGTAGGACTTAATAGAAGGAACAGCCTATGCTTGTGCGAAAGGGTCCCAAGATATTCTATTTCACTTTCATTATTCGGATATTCCACTCTGGAAGTTTATGACCCTATATTCACGAGCAGCTTTTCTCTCGTTTGTTTTGCTACTTCAACCATTATCTTAAGTGCTGCAACCGTTTCTTCAAGACCTCGTGTTTTCAAACCGCAATCAGGATTAATCCAGAACTGATTTGGATCAAGAACTTGTAGGGCACGATCAATGTTTCTACTCAGCTCTTCAAGCTTTGGTACACGTGGACTATGAATGTCGTATACACCAAGACCGATCCCTTTGTCATACGTGTTTTCTTCAAACGATTGAATTAATTCACCATGACTTCTTGATGTTTCAATCGAAATAACATCAGCATCGAGTGCTTTAATCGCATCGATAATATCTTTAAAGTCCGAATAACACATATGGGTATGAATTTGTGTATCGTTTTGTACTGACGTTGTTGCAAGTTTAAATGCATAAACTGCAGCGTCAAGATACCCTTCCCATTTTTCACGTTTTAACGGCAGCCCTTCACGAATTGCCGGCTCATCAACTTGAATCATACGAATTCCATTTTCCTCAAGCGTTTCAACTTCTTTTCGAAGCGCAAGTGCAATTTGATTGGCAACAACATAGCGTGAAATATCATCGCGAACAAACGACCAGTTTAAAATTGTAATTGGACCTGTCAGCATTCCTTTTACAGGTTTGTCAGTTATTGATTGGGCATATAAGGATTCTTTAACTGTTATCGGTTCTATAAATGACACGTCACCGTAAATAAGTGGTGGTTTCACACATCGCGAGCCATATGACTGGACCCAGCCAAATTTTGTGAATTGGAAGCCATCTAATTTTTCACCAAAATACTCAACCATGTCTGTACGTTCAAATTCTCCATGTACAAACACATCTAGACCAAGTTCCTCTTGAATTTCAATCCACTTTTTAATTTCTGCTTTTATATATGTTTCATATTCTGTATTCGTTAACTCGCCTTTACGCCATTTTAATCGGTTCTTTCTTACTTCTTGAGTTTGCGGGAAGCTTCCGATTGTTGTTGTTGGCAGCAGCGGTAATTGAAAAGCCTCTTTTTGTATCTCTTGACGGACTTTAAATATTGCTTTTCGTTCCGCTTTATACGTATGCAAGTTTTGAATGGCTTCTTGAACTTGTGTGTTATTTCGGAATGATGATTTTTGTAACGCTTGAATCGCTTCTGTACTTGCACTGATTTCTTTTTGTATCGCTTCTTTTCCATCGTTTAAGCCTTTTGTCAGTAGAACAATTTCATGTAATTTTTCATTAGCAAATGATAATGCTCCTTTTAGGACGTCATCAAGCGTTTCTTCACTTTTAACTGTCACAGGTACATGCAATAAGCTTGATGAAGATTGTATAATAAGACGATCTTTTGAAACAACATCCGCAATCTCTGCAAGAATTGCAGAATGATCATTAAGATTTGCACGCCATATGTTTCGCCCGTCAATAACTCCAGCAGCAAGAACCTTATCTTTTGGGAAACCATACTTTTTCAAAGCAGCAAGATTTTGACCATTATCATATACAAAATCAAGTCCAATTCCTTGAACAGGAAGTGAGATGACATCTTCGTAATGTTCAATGCTTTCAAAATATGTTTGTAATATCAGCTTTATGTTTGGCGCTGCTTCATGCAATGTTTGATAGATATCCTTAAATAACGCAACATCTTCTTTGGAAATCGTTGTAGATAAAATCGGTTCATCGATTTGTACCCACTCTACTCCTTCTTTTTGTAATTCACGTAAAATGTCAGCGTAAAGCGGTACAAATTTTTCAACAACTGCTTTAAACTCACTTTCTTTATAACCCTTTGACAGTTTTACAAATGTGATAGGTCCTAAGATTACAGGCTTTCCTTCAATATTAAGTTTCTGTTTAGCCTCTTTATAAAATTGAAGTGGACGGTTTTCAACAAGAGTAGGTACTGCTTCATTAAGCTCTGGAACAATGTAGTGATAGTTTGTGTTAAACCATTTTGTCATTTCAGATGCAACCGCACCTTTATTGCCTCGTGCTATATCAAAATACGTTTCAAGCGATACTTTACCGCCGTCGTATTCAAAGCGTTTCGGTACTAAACCGAACATAACGGCTGTATCAAGCACATGATCATACAAGCTAAAGTCTCCAACTGGTATCAAGTCAATTCCTAAATCCTTTTGTTTCTGCAGATTGTTTAGACGAATCTCCTCAATTTGTTTTAAGAATGATTCTTTTTCTAGTTTCCCTGCCCATAACTGCTCCAGTGAATTTTTCCATTCGCGTTTTACTCCAATTCTTGGATAACCTAAATTCGAACTTTTTACTTTACTCATAATATTTTTTGCACTCCTTCTATTTTTATATTTTCATGCCCGTTTCTATTTGAAACTGTGGCTAATGAACCCATATTTCTAAAAACAAAAAAGCCTCTTCTTGGAAACAAGAAGAGGCTCATCATTAAATATAAGTGACAAGATCTCAACTCATCTTCCAAGCATAATCGCTTGAAGGAATTGGCACAGTGCTCATAATGAGTCTGTTGCCGAGGTTTCAAAGGGCCTTTCCCTCCACCTCTCTTGATAAGTAGAAATTAACTATTTAGTTTTATTAATGGTTTAAATGGTATCAGTTTTGCTCGTTTTGAAATCAACGAATTTAACTTATTTATTATAATAATACAAACATTCAATAAAGTAAACAATTTCCTAAAATGTGTTTTTTACCGTTTTTATCTTTTTACAACGTTCACTACGGACGTAAAGAACAGATTAAGAGGGCAGCCCCAAAAGTATTTGCTCGTCGTGGAATCGATGGAAATAAAATGAGCATGATTGCTGCTGAAGCAGAAACTATTTACAATAGTTAATACTGTTTGTTAGAACACTTGGTCCTAACTTACCTGTTTTGGAATTTGAGAGACGCACCTGAACTTCAACATTCTTCATTTCTGCTGTAATTAAATCCAATCGTCCAGCCCAACTTGGACCATTCTCCTCTGGGGTTGGGTAAAGCTTAAAACGCCAACTTATTTCTTTTGGAATAAACGCAAAACCTTCATAGCTATCGAAGTCTCCATACGAAGACGGTTCAGGAAGATGAACAGCGAGAATACTTATATTAGTTCTTGCAAAACTTGGTGGATTTAATTGCACTTTATAGATTAATGCTACACCTTTTGTATTCGTCAGACTTTTATCAACAGGCTCCAATGTTAGGCTACAGGGCATTGAAATCACTTCTAATAATTCCTCATTTTCTTCATTTATTGCCTTTGCTTTTGGTGGTCTTTCCCATGTTACAAATATTAGAGTTGTTAAACTTAATAGCAATAGCAAAAATATAACTGATATTTTTTTCATCTAATCACCTACCTAATTTTAAAGGTAGTATTTCCTTATGATAAGACTATATTC
>NZ_JBFUHX010000030.1:0-18079 GCF_056402175.1 Paenisporosarcina sp. P4_B8
GGGTTATAATTGGCTAATAAATATTGTCCTATATGTGGAGAGGAAAACGAATGTATGACAGGAAGAGTAGAACACGGTAACTGCTGGTGTGATACAGAAGGCGTATTTCCTATTGGAATCTTTGAGTTAGTTCCTACAGAGAGTATAAGGAAGAATTGTATATGTAAAAAATGTGTAAATAAATATAGGGACGAAGCAAAAATAAAGAAAAATATGTTATGAACAATACGAAGAATTTATGCAATATAAGAAAATGTGCTTGTTTAACTAAACGGTAGCTTTAGTTGAAGAACCGGCTGCCTTTTACAGGGCAGTCTTTTTTTTATGAACCTAGTTAGATACTTCCCAATCGGGGTGTATGTCAACCTAGGATGTATACGTGATACAATCCAGTTGAGTAAGTGAATCGAGCTTTTACGGACGGATCATCTAGTTACTTGTTCAACTAACGGGGCAGTTTAGTTGAATAAGGGTTAGTAAGATATATGATATTAAAAAGGAGAGAAATTATGAAATTTTATATTGCATCTAGCTTAAAAAATATAGACCAGGTTAGATATGTTAGTAAAAAAGGTTAAAAAATAAAGGATTTATCCATACATATGACTGGACTGTAAATGAGAACGTAACAACATTGGAAGAACTAAAGGCAATAGGTCAAAAGGAGAAAAATGCTGTAATAGAAGCGGATTTTGTTGTTGTTTTATTACCAGCAGGAAAAGGAAGTCATATTGAATTAGGTATTGCTATGGGAAATGACAAGAAAATTTATCTTTATTCACCGAACAAAGAAGTAGATTACATTGAAACAACCAGTACATTTTATCATTTACCAGAAATCGAAAAGTGCTTTGGAACAATAGATGAGTTAGTAGATATTATAGACTTAAAATCACAAAGTTTTTTAAGCTAACGGGTGCTTTAGTTGAAGATCATTGGGTTGCTTAAGCAGCTCTTTTTTTTATTGAACTAACGGGGCAGGTTAGTTCAATAAGAATTTTACAATATATACCGTTATCCAAAATTGTCTCTTATAACTACAATAAATAGAAAGTAGAAAAGGAAACTTCCGAAGGAGAGTAAACCATTTTGAACGCCATTAAGTATTTCATTTCACAATTTGTATTTTTTTTCGTAATAATCCTATCTTGTTTTTTCCAAGGTAAATATATAAGCCAGCCATTTACTTATGTAGATGCATTAGCAATCATTACTTTGGTTCCGATACTTTTCCTTACTTTACATCTTTATAGTAAATTGAAAGTACGTATACCACCTATTCGTTCACTTAATAAGATTTTACTTTCTATATTAGCGTTTATTATTGCAACGATTTTTACAGGGGTTTTATCAGGAGAAATAATGTTTTAAATCCTTATTCAACTAACGGGTGCTTTACTTCAATAAGGAGTGAAGCATTTTTCTTATTCAACTAACGCAGCAGTTTAGTTGTATTAATTTTACTGACAGGTTCCTTTGGACCATTTGTATTAACAGCTACACAAGTTTTGATTGTTTTATTCTGCATTATGGTTACTACAATACCTTTAACAATGTTTGTTTATGCTAATAGAATATAGGGGGCGATTATGAAACTTTATATGTTTGATTGTGAAGCACTGCACATAAACTAACGGATGCTTTAGCTCAAAACAATGGTTGTAAAACAACTCTTTTTTCTTCTTCAACTAAAGCAGAAGGTTAGTTGGAGAGTATTGTTTAACTTGTGTTCAACAAGCGGGCCAGACTGTTGAACGAATATCAATACTAGATAGGACCTTTTGTGCTCTTTATATTGATGCAATAACAATTCCTTTTGCAAAATGAAATTAGTGTTCTAACACATTGTGAATTAGTGTGGAGAATGAATCCGAATACCCTGTTTGCTATATTCCTCTACCATGTTAGATGATAATGAACTATCAGTAACGAGCAGGTCAATATCCTTTAGTGGACAAATATTGATGTAAGAAGACGTCTCAAACTTTGATGAATCAGCAACGACTACTTTATATTTTGTCCGTGACATAATGGTTTGAATAACGCCTACTTCATGCATTCTAAAATCCGTTAAACCGTGTTCAAGCGATAATGCATTCACCGTGATAAAAGCAATATCAATATTGAAATTAGACAAGATTTCTTCACATTGTTTCCCATATAAAGTATATTCCTCTGGATTATAAAAGCCGCCGGTGAGGATGACATTGAAATGTCTATTCGTTCCAAGAATCGATAAAATACGAAGATCGTTTGTAATAATGGTTAACCTCTTAAACCTTTCGACAAGGGCTTTTGCAACTTCGATCGTCGTAGTCCCGCCGTTTAGAGCAATCGCTTGCCCCTCTTCAATTAATTCAATTGCTAATGAGGCAACTTCTTGTTTTTTTTCTAGATTTTTGACTTCTCTTTCATTAAAAAGCTTATTTACTACATTATCAGTATTTTGGATTAAAACAGCCCCGCCGTGAACACGTTTCACGTTTCCCTTATTCTCAAGAACCTCTAAATCTCTTCTTACAGTATCGATTGAGACATCCAATAAAGTAGCAAGCTCAGAAGCTTTTGCAGCTTTTTGCTGTTTTAAAAAGGATTCAATCATTTGATGTCTTTGTTCTTGTAACATCACGAAGTACTCCCCCTATTCTTTTATATAACAAGTATAAAAATAATAGCACAAATCAAAAAAAAAGCAAAACAATGCATAGAAAAGCATTTTGTAAAGTTAAAAGTATATATTCTTTATGAAAAAAGTGTAAATGTTATGTAATTAAAGAGTAAAACCCATTGTAAAACCGCAAAAAACGGATTAATATTGCATTTGTAAGCAAGTGAAAACCAAAAAAGAAGGGAACTAACTGAATGGGAAACTATTATAATCCAGTCAAAATTAAAATAGCTACGATAGATATTATCGAGGATGTCTTAAATACAATCAATCCACAAATTAAAAATATTGTCCTTTTACATCGAGGAGGTGATTTTTTAGAAACCGAGGCTGGACATACCCTCTACAAAGGTCTTGAGGATTTTGAGGTCAAACAATTAACGGTGAATATATCCAATCCTGATGTAGAAGACTTGTTTTACTATTATAAACAAATTGAAAGCTTTGATTATCAATGCATAGTAGGAATTGGGGGCGGCAGTGTTCTTGATCTTTCGAAATCTTTAGCTGCCTTAAAGGATATGAAAATAGATTCTACCTCTACTTTACGCTCTATAATTGAACAAAAGCTTTATATAGAAAGTCAAAATTTCGTACCCTGGATTGGGATTCCGACAACCTCAGGTACAGGTTCCGAGGTTACTTGCTGGGCAACAATTTGGGATCGCGCTAACGGAGTGAAAATGTCAGTTGATTGGGAAAAACTATATGCACATACCGCTATCATCGTCCCGGCTCTAACAGCATCATTACCGAAGGGATTAACGGCTGCAACCGCTTTAGATGCTTTATGTCATGCTACTGAGGCTTACTGGTCAAAAAGCTCCAATGAAATTTCAAGAATCTATTCATTAGAAGCGATCAATCGGATTGTCAACAATTTTGAAAGTGTATTAAATCATCCGAATGACATTACATTAAGGAAAGAAATTGCTTTAGGAAGCTTGTATGGAGGTCTAGCCTTTAGCAATACAAGAACAACGGCATGCCATTCAATCTCGTATCCTCTCACATTAGAACTTGGAATGGTTCACGGGATTGCGGCAAGCATCACCTTGGCAAAAGTGATGGAAATCAATTTTGACTCCATTATTGAAAACGATAAGTTGCTTCAAGCCTTTGGAGTAAGCAACGTCAGTGAAATCCAAAAGCTTATCGAGCATTTCCATCAACTATCGGGTTTCTCAAGCAAGCTCAGAGATTATAAGGCGAATGAAGAAATAATCGAAAAAATCGCCAGAAACGCCTTTACAAAGGGCCGAATGGATAATAACTCAGTTGCTTTAACAAAAGAAGATGTCACACAAATTCTACTATCTATTTATTAAGGAAAAGGAGAGAAAAAAATGAAGACTAAATTAATGTTAGTAATACTCTTAGTATTATCTGTTTTATTAACGGCTTGTAGTGGAGGGAATGACAGTGCTGGAGAAGTGGATGATGTGATTAAAATGGTATGGTATCCAAACGAATCTGGTGAAGATATGAAATCATCTCGCGAAGAAATTGGACGACTTATTACAGAGGCTACAGGTAAAAAAGTAGAGCATCAATTAACAACTGACTATGCCATTGCAATTGAAACACTAGTGAATAACAATGCGGACATTGCATTTACGGGTTCACAAAGTTATGTTGAAGCAAATAATAGAAATGATGCGGTTCAAACAATTGCAGTAAAATCTGGTGAATCCGGTACTTTGGATGATGCTAAATATCATAGCTGGTTAGCAGTTAATGTAGACGAGCAGGACAAATACAAAGTAAATGGAGAATTTTCACTTGATACAATTGCTAATACAAAGTTTTCATTCGTATCAAACAGTTCAACATCAGGGTTTAAAGTTCCATCCGCTAATATTATTGCTCATTTCTCACAACAAAAAGAGTATGCAGACTTAACGCCAGAGGATTTAATGGAAGGCGGCCCGTTATTCTCCCAAGTATTATTTGGCAACTCTCACCAAGGTTCCGCAGTTAATTTATTAACTGGTAATGCAGATGTTGCAGCATTTTGTGATACTTGTGTAGAGGATTATGTGGAGATTGCTGAAGGCGATGAAAATACAGTCGGTGCTGTTTATCACGTTAAAGATGATGCAACAGAACCTTTTAATACGGTTGCAGGCAAGGAATTTACATTAATGAGTGCTACACCTGTATTAAATGAACCATTCGTAGTAAACATGGATGTAATCGGTCAAGTGGATTTTGATAAAATTCAAGCCTTATTAACTTCAGATGAATTTGCAAATAATGAAAAAATCTTTGCTCCTGAAGATTCAGAACAGACAGCTTTATTCACTAAAAAGGGTAAAGAAAGACTAATTGCTGTAGAAGATGAATGGTATGATCCAATCCGAGAACTTTCAAAATAATAGACCACTTCATCAATAGGTAAAACTGTATAGGAAGAAGAGTGTGCATAGGGGTATATTCGTTATGTACACTCTTACTTGCTAATTAAACCAAAAAGGAGTCATTTCGAATGTCTTTGTTAAAGGTAGAAGGACTTGGTAAATCATATACAGCAAACAAACAAATACTAAAGAATATTAATTTTGAAATAAAAGCAGGAGAATTTGTTTCTGTCATTGGTCCATCAGGTGCTGGTAAATCGACCATGCTGCGTTGTATGAATCGAATGGTTGAATTTAATGAAGGAATGATTATTTTTAACAATCAAGAAGTTGGAAGTTTAAGTAAAAAAGAATTACGTAAATTGCGAACAAATATTGGGATGGTGTTTCAGCACTATAATCTCGTACATCGTTTGACGGTGATTGAGAATGTGTTACATGGTCGGTTTGGTTATAAAACAACGCTACAAGGACTACTAGGCAGATATACAGAAGAGGAAAAAGAACGTGCCTTTTACCTGTTGGAGAAACTAGGAATTCATGAACATGCTTATAAACGATGTGACCAATTAAGCGGTGGTCAGCAGCAACGTGTAGGGATATGCCGAGCGCTTATTCAAGAACCTAAATTGATTCTATGTGATGAACCAATTGCTTCACTTGATCCGAATTCTTCTAAGGTGATCATGGACCATTTAAAATCGATTAGTACGGAAATGGGCATTACATGTTTAGTGAATTTACACCAAGTGGAAGTGGCACAACACTATTCAGATCGAATTATTGGGTTGAATAGTGGTGAAGTTGTATTTAATGGAAATGGCCGTGAGCTTTCTGACGAACAAATTCACAAAATCTATGGAACCAAAACAAAAGATTTAATAACAGGATAAGGGGAATGACCGTGAATGAAAAAACGATGCGAAAAAGCAGATGGCAGACAGTAATCTTTCTTCTCCTCATCATCGTTCTTACCTATTTATCATCAGTTATTACAACATTTAACTTTGTGGAGGGGATGGCGACAATCCCTGAAGCTATAGGCTGGATCTTTTCTAATTTAATGGTGACACAGGAGTCACTTGATAATTTACCAAAGATCCTAGGGAAATTAGCTGAAACCATCTTTATGTCTATTGCCGCAACAACTATTGCGGCTGTTATTTCTCTCTTCTTAGGGGTATTTGGATCAAAAACAACAAAAGTAAACAACATCTTAAGTGTATTTGCTCGTTTTATTGCTTCAGTATCAAGAAATATTCCAGTTGTCGCATGGTCGCTGGTTTTGCTCATTTCTTTTGGACAAAATTCAGTAACAGGCTTTCTCGCTCTATTTGTGGGAACGGTAGGTTTTTTAACAAGGGCATTTATCGAATCTATTGATGAAGCCAGCCAAAGTTCTGTTGAAGCATTAACTGCAACGGGGGCAACCTATTTCCAAATTGTGAGTAAAGCTGTCATTCCACAATGTCTACCACAGATGATCAGCTGGGTATTGTTCATGGTTGAAACGAATATTAGAAATGCCACATTGGTGGGAATCTTAACGGCTACGGGAATAGGATATACCTTTGATATGTATTATAAAATGTTAAATTATAATGCGGTAGCACTTGTGACACTATGTATTGTCATTACCGTCATTATTGTGGATATTATATCAAATTATATACGGAAGGTGATTCTATAATGGAAGAAACCTATATTAAAAGAAAGAAAGACGGCCGTATTCGTACAAAATCGGGTAACAAAGGTGATCAAGTTCTAAGATGGACGTTAATGATTCTAACAGTTATGACAGTTATTTCTTTTCTATTTTTTAACTATGCAGGGCTGGAATTAGGTTCAGCGATTTCGGAAACAGCTTATAACTTAAAAGTGATGTTTCTTGAACCAAAATTAAGTCATTTTGATTTAGGCGAAGCCGTCTATCAAGTTGGGATTACACTTGGTTTAGCATTTCTAGCTACGATTATCGGAGGCATTATAGCCTTTTTCCTTTCTTTGATGGCCGCAACGAATTTAGCTCCTGCATGGGTATCGAGAATCGTTCGTATATTTGTTGCTGTTATTCGGGCTGTTCCAACGGTATTATGGGTGTTAATCTTTGCGATTTCCGCTGGGTTGGGAAGTGAAGCGGCGGTTCTTGGTATGTTATTTCATTCTATCGCTTATTTAGTTAAAGCATTTTCTGAGGCATTTGAAGAAGTCGATAAGGGAATCTTTGAGGCGCTGCAATCAACTGGTGCGAACTGGTGGCATATCGTAAGAAGCGGTGTTATACCGTCTACTTTTACCTATTTGTTATCATGGATTTTCTTGCGATTTGAGATTAATTTTGGTGTAGCAGTAGCAATGGGGGCAGCAGCTGGAGCAGGCGGAATCGGATTTGAGCTTTTTATGGCATCTAGCTTCTACTTCGATCTGCGGGAGGTTGGCTTTATTACCTACGCAATTCTAATTATTGCCATTCTATTAGAAGTCTTTTCAACCCGATTGAAAAAACGTTACTTTCCAACAACTTCTGACTAGTTCATAAATGAAGGAGAATAAAGAGAACCATGAATCACTATAAACTTTTAACACCCGGTCCGTTGACAACGACAAGCAGTGTGAAAGAGGAAATGCTTTTAGACCGTTGTACTTGGGATAATGATTATAAAGCTATTACACAAAAAATAAGAGCTAAGCTTCTTAAATTGGCAGGGGCTGACCAAGAAGAATATACTACTGTACTCATGCAGGGAAGTGGCACGTTTGCGGTTGAAGCTGTGATGAATACCACAATTTCGAATCAAGATAAGGTTTTAATTATAACGAACGGTGCCTATGGAGAAAGACTTGTAAAAATAGCAAAATATATTGGACTAGCATTTAGGGAATACAGCACCGCCTACAATGAATACCCGAATGAAGATGAAGTTAGAAAAATTTTACAAGAGGATCCAGGTATTACACATATTGTCATGGTCCATTGTGAAACTACAACAGGCATATTAAATCCAATTGAGATGATTTCAAAACTATCAAAGGAATTTGAGAAAACGTTAATCATTGATGCCATGAGCAGTTTCGGTGGAATGGAGATTAATGTTCCTGAACTAGGGATTGATTATTTAATTAGCAGTGCCAATAAATGCATTCAAGGGGTTCCAGGTTTTGCTTTTGTCGTTGCTAGATTAGAGAAGCTAATAGCTTGTGAAGGTAATTCGCAAAGTTTGTCATTAGATTTATATGATCAATGGAAGGAAATGGACAAGGACGGGAAATGGCGTTTTACTTCTCCGACACATGTAGTGGCTGCGTTTTCTAAGGCCCTTGATGAATTAGATGAAGAAGGTGGCATTCCAGCAAGGTTTTCACGTTATCAGAATAATAATCGAATGTTAAGAGATCGACTTGAAAAAATAGGATTTCAAGCTTATTTATCAGAAGAAAAACAATCTCCTATTATTACAACCTTTCTTTTTCCGGATGATTGCTTTAATTTTGAACACTTTTATACATTTGTTAAGGAGAGAGGCTATGTACTTTATCCGGGTAAATTGACGAATGAAAATACATTTCGAATCGGAAATATTGGTGAGATTTACCAAGCTGATATTGAAGAATTATGCAATATTATAGAATCTTACATGGGAGTGATGAAAAAATGAACAAAGTAGAAGGAGTTATTTTTGATTGGGCTGGGACAACAGTCGATTTTGGTTGCTTTGCACCAGTAAACGTGTTTATTGATATTTTTAAAAATGCAGGTATTGAAGTAACCATGGAAGAAGCAAGAGAACCAATGGGGATGTTGAAAATTGACCATATTCGCGCGATGCTGTCCATGCCTAGAATCTCGACAAAATGGGAAGAAAAATACAAAAGACCATTTAATGAACAAGATGTAGAGAATCTATATACTGAATTTGTACCTGCACTCATGTCTTCCTTAATCGAGTATACAGATCCTATTCCAGAGGTTGTGGAGACTGTGCAAATATTAAGAAACCAAGGATTGAAAATCGGTTCAACAACAGGATATACACAAACTATGATGGATGTTGTTGTTCCTAATGCTTTGAAAAAAGGCTATAGTCCAGATTTTTATATTACACCGGATGGAACAAATTCTATTGGAAGACCGTATCCTTATATGATATATCGCAATATGGAAGTATTAGAATTATCAGCATCATGGAAGGTAGTAAAAGTAGGAGATACTACCTCAGATATTAAAGAGGCGGTTAATGCAGGCGTTTGGTCAGTGGGTGTCGTGATCGGCAGCTCTGAAATGGGATTAAGTTTAGATGAATTTAATGCTCTATGTAAAGAAGAACAAGAGAAAGTGATCTCTAAAACAGAAAAATCCTTTTTACAAAATGGAGCAGATTTTACAATCAAATCGATGAGCGAATTGCCACCATTAATTGAGAGAATCCATCACCTTATTTCAGATGGAAAAAGACCTAATGCTAAATAAGCTAAACTAAAAGATTGACGGGGGTAGTAACTTTAGTCAGCTACGGACATAATAGTTAAGTCAGTTAACGCTAAAGGTTTAGAAAAGATTAAATCAACCACGTCAACACCTTGTCTGACTGGAATCAAAGATGCCGATGGATGAATACTATATAGCTGATACATAGTTATATAATTAAAGACAATAGGTGATAGCCTGTTAGGAAAATGAATATTCTGTATCGGACAACTAAGAGCAAACCTTTAATACAGGTTTTGCTCTTTTTTTATTCCGGATATTTTTGACAACCGGAACACCCCTAGATTCTAGAATTTCCATTACTATCATCATTTGAGAATGATACATGGAAATGGCTTGTTGCACTAACGAGGGCGTCTCTTTCTTATTCAACTAACGGGTGCTTTAGTTGAAGAACCAGCTGCCTTTTACATGGCAGTCTTTTTTTAATGAACCTAGTTGAATACTTCCCAATCGGGGTGTTATGTCAACCTAGGCTGTATGCGAGATGCATGCCAGTTCGGCGATTGGATTGATGTTTTGATTGTGTAACAAAAAACCCCCTAATGAGTAATTGCTTTCACAACATTGTTTAAATTGTATTCAGGGATATTTCCGGCTGCCTTTACAGGGCAGCTTTTCTTATTGAATTAAAGGGTAATTAAGTTGGTTGAACATCCCTGAACTGGGATTATGTCAAGCTACTGTGTATGCTTATGCCAGTTGCGTGATTGAATCGAGGTTTTACGGACGGATCATCCAGTTGCTTGTTCAAATAACAGGGCAGTTTAGTTGAAAAACTAATTTTGGGAGACGTATCTTTTTTACTCTTTGCGGGGAAGAAAATGAAATAAAAAAAGGCTGTAACAAACTGCCAATCGGAGGTGAAGTAACAGCTAGATGGACTTCTACAGGTAAGAAAATCCATGATGTAAACAAAAACTCTCTCTTTTTTAAGAGGGAGTTTTTTCTTTTACGTTTGAATTAGAAGAGAAGAATGAAATTAAAAGTTTTAGAATTATTTAAATTTTTGATCATATAATCAGACAATTAAAATTGAAGCATTCCGAGCTACTTAAGCAATGTAAGTAGCTCTTTTATTGCATTATCAACAAATGATCGTTTTGGACGAGATTTCATTATTACGGTTAGTCCAATTAACGATACGATTAGCGCCTGTGCTAAGGCCTTCGCGTTTACATCGGTCTCGAGTTCACCTGATTGTATACCTCGTTCAATGGTTTCTTGAAATATGATTGAAAGGTACATTTGATGTTCCCTTGTAAGAATTTCAAATTTCTCATCATGAGGCGCAAGTTCGACCATCGTATTAATGCAAAAGCATCCTCTACTTCGACTTTCAGTGTATTCCTCAGCAACCACTTCTTCAAAAAAAGTGCAAAATGCTTCTTTTACTGATGGAAAGTTTTGAAATCTGGTTCGGATATCAGAAGCACGGAACATCGTGTATTTGCGTAGAGCGGCTTCGAACAAATCTTTTTTACCCCCAAAGGTAGAGTAAATACTGGGTCGTTGAATTCCCATTCTGGAAGTTAAATCACTTAATGAGGTTGCTTCATATCCCTTCTCCCAGAATAGTTGCATAGCTGCATCTAATACTCTTTCTTCGTCAAATTCGCGGGTTCGTCCCATAGTCAAAACCTCTCGTTACTCTTGATTTTTATATGTTTAATTATATCTATCATATGAAACTGCCAATTGCCATTAATTACGTACTGAACAGTATATTATAAACATATATTTTTCACTTAATATTGTCAAATGTAGGCTAGTTAAACCTAACATGGGATTTCCAATTACAAAGACGTGATTACCCAAAATATAATATGTACGTTGACATAATTAGTTTCTGTGGGTTATATTTGCCAAGTAATATAACATACTGTTCGGTACGTTATATTTCTCCGTATCTAAAATTAATGGAAAAAGGGGTGTACACATTGGGGGGAATTAAAGAAAAAATAGCAGTCAATGCAGAGATAAAAGCGATTTCGACTCGGGGAGCATTTATCTCATCTGATTCAGTCCGTGTCTCTTCCATGTCTCGTAAAGTGTCATTATTATTTGCGGCTGCCTGTGGGATGTCAGTCGCCAACATCTACTTCGCACAGCCGCTACTAGATCAGCTGTCGAGTGAGTTTGGTATCGACCAGTCCATCATTGGAATTGTTATTACCATCACTCAAATCTTTTATGGATTAGGATTGCTGCTGTTAGTGCCGCTTGGTGATTTGCTGAACCAGCGCTTCTTGATTATCGGCCAGATGTTATTATCCATAATAGTCTTGGTTATAGTTGGTACTGCTTCCACCAGCACGATACTATTTGCAGGAATGGCTTTAGTGGGACTTCTTGCGGTCGTAACTCAGACTCTTGTGGCGTTCGCAGCATCTATGGCTGCTCCTGCCGAACGAGGACGTGTCGTTGGTATTGTAACAAGCGGGATTGTAATCGGCATACTACTTGCGCGCTCCTTTGCAGGAATATTAACGGATGTTGCGGGTTGGCGTTCCGTATATCTAGTCTCTGCTGTGCTAATGCTTTTTATGGTGTGTATGTTTTTTAGGGTATTGCCCAATGTTGAGCGAGAGGTAAAGTCATTGTCCTATCCTAAGTTGCTTAGATCGGTACTTATATTGTTTAAACAAGAACGGATCTTACGCATCCGCTCTGTTCTTGCCCTGCTGATTTTTGCTGATTTCAGCATTTTGTGGACTTCACTCGTACTACCCCTTAGCACTCCGCCATTTTCTCTTTCGCATAGCGCAATCGGAGCACTTGGTCTTGTAGGAGTGGCTGGGGCTTTATCTGCAGCTCGAGCAGGGAAGCTAGCTGATCGGGGTTACGGACAGAGAACGACGGGCATTGCTTTGATTCTATTGTTGATTTCATGGTTTTTCATCAGCTATACAGAGCAGTCTCTATTCGCATTAGTTATAGGTATTGTTCTGCTTGACATGGCTGTACAAGCCATACATGTTACTAATCAAACTATGATTCTTCCATTGCGACCGGAGGCACGTAGTCGGCTAACTGCCGGGTACATGGTGTTTTATTCTATCGGCAGTGCTAGCGGTTCAATTGCTTCTACCCAAATGTATGCGAATTATGGTTGGGAAGGAGTATGCTTGCTCGGGGCGTCAGTTAGTGCTTTAGCTCTTCTATTTTGGGCAATGACTAGGCGCGATACGGCTTCCGCATAAAAATAAGCCTGTGTCTTATCATATCCAGATTCAACATCTACTAATTAGTTTAATATTCATCTTTTCGGGCTTATTTTTAAAACATAAACCACCAGAAAAAATTAACCCAATATATGGGTGCGGAACATTCCGTTCCATGAAAAACGCCGATTTGTGGAAAAAGGGGAATGAATTTAGTGCTGAAATCATGATAAAACATGGCCTAATCATGATTTTTATAGGTAGTTTAATTAGTTTAATATTCAATCAACCCCAAAATGCCATACTCACAATTATGGGAATGATGATTGTCTTAATCATCATTCTGGTTATTAGAGTAGAGAGAAAAACTAAAACATCTAGATAAAAGGTAGCATGATAGAATCCCTCTTTAACTAACGGATGCTTTAGTTGAATAAGAAAAAAGAAAAAAGCTAACGTCTGAGAAAAGATGTTAGCTTTCGGTATTTACAGGTTTGCTCCGCATGTATCGTTTAACGCAAATAACCCACCATTCTTGTAACGCCAAAAACCCTTGATATATAAAGGTTTTAGGCKTTTTTTGTTTAGGTGTTAAGGTTATAGAAAGAAGGATTAACGCAAAAACGACTGAAAATCGAGCAAATACGAAGGAATTAATGAAGATAAGGGTTGTTTTCGATCGAGTTTAACCTGAATATAAGGGTTTTGCAGAAACGGATGAAATATATTTTATGAAATCAGCGAGAGTAATCGGTGAAGTCATTGGGAATTTAAATCAATATATTGGCGACCAGTTTGTTAAATATAGAGTGAGACATTTAATAATGAATGGAGTCTATGAAATAGAAGGTATTCCAAAAGCAATGAGGTTTTACAGTGTGAAACTCGGTTAATCTTCTTAAACTAACGGATGCTTTAGTCAAGTAGAGCAACGTCTTTTAAGACGTAGCTACACTTACATTGAAAAGTTCGTATGTTTCCTTCTTCGTGGGACCAACGGAATAACGATTTCAGAAATCGGATTCTATGTGCAAGACTGGCTGGTTTTAAATGCTTCCCTGAAATCGCAAGGTATTCTTTCAATTGAATTGTGTCCAGAGTTGTTATTTCAATATCCTTAAAATATTCAATAAGTAAAGACAATTGGAGCCATAAGCCTTTAATCCTTTTATCAGATTCAAATGCTTCCCATGCTTTTGACAGTAGCAATTTTGTTCCTCCTAAAAAAAGTATCGTTAAAGGAAATATTGCCAATTCTATCGAAATTAAGACATATTGATAGTTTACTAACGGACAGGTTAGTCGAAGAGTTCGGTATGCAAAGCGTTAGGCTTTCAAAAGATGAATGGGAATGGAGGGTTAATGTGTATTTGCTTCTTTCAATAGTTTTGAGTACGATTTTAGGATTTGTTTTACTTACTATGGGACCACTTATAGGCGGGGTCATTGCTTTTGGAATAGTTGCTGGTTGTATATTTAGAGGATTGTATTTACTAAATGATATACATAATAGTATTTTATCTAAATCTCCAAAAAAAGATAAAGTCCAACAGGCATATGAAAATTATTTAAAGGAACGAGATAAAGATTTTAATTAAACTGATGCGTTAGTTAGAGATCATCGAGTGATTAAGAAGCCTTTTTTTATTGAACTAACGGGGCAGTTTACTTGAAGAAGAGCATTAGAATAATTAGGGGATTGGGGGAGTTCTAATTTGGACTTTTGGAGGATACTTATATTTTTAATGATTTTATATAGCGTTTTTTCTGCTTGGAAAGGTTTTAGAAAAAAGCTTAAAAAAGCAGAAGGTGAAGAAGAAATATGGCATGCATTTGTTCCTTTTCTCCTGATGATAATTTTATTTCTTATAGCAATTGCAGTATTTATTTTTTAAGCTAACGGGGCAGTTTAGTTCAATAAAAATTAGTTGTGAAGGAACTGGGGTGTAGAATTGAAAAATAAGTATTTAATAGCAACAGTAGTTATCTTATTATATTCTCTGATAGGTCATTTTTTAAATATTGAAATTTTAAAGGTAGTTACTATTAGTAAAGATGAATTTAGGATTGGTATTTTAGGTGTTGTTATATGCATTTTTACACTTAACTTTATTTCTCGATTTTGCAAGATAGATTTTAAATAATAGGATGTTCTTTACTTTTTCTTATTCAACTAACGGGTACTTTAATTAAAGATCATAGGGCTGATTGTCAGCCCTTTTCTTATTGAACTAACGCAGCAGGTTAGTTGAAGAAGGATTATTATAAATAAAACAGCATATAAATATTGTGGCATCAAATGTCAATATTAAATCAAGTGGAAATGGAGGGAATTTAATATGACACACCCAGCATTAAAAATGTACAATTACCACGTATGGGCAAATGGAGTTATAATTGATCGTTTAAAAGAACTTCCAAAGGAAATTTATCATAAGGAAATTCAGAGTGGTTTTTCTTCGGTATCAAAGGTGTTGTCTCACATTTATCTCACAGATTATGCATGGTTTGACATTATCTCAGGTAAAAGTATGAATGATGCAATGGCGTTCACGAATCAATTAAGAGAACAGGTGGAAACGAAAAGTATTGAGGAAATGAAAAAAATATTTCTAGACTTAGCTGAACGAAACAAAGCACTTCTGAACAGTCAAGAAGATATTGAAAAGTTGATTGTGGTGGATAATCCATATGCTGGGTTGCTTGAAACTTCTATTTCTGAATCGGTACTACACGTTGTCACTCACGGATCATATCACCGTGGCAATATAGCTACTATGTTGCGGCAAATGGGGCACACCTCCGTCATGCAAGATTTTGGACTTTACCTATATTCAAAATAGAAGAGAGTAACTCAAGCACCATCCACTTTAGTTGGAACAGTTCTTCAACTAACGGGTGCTTTACTTCAATAAGGAGTGAAGCCTTTTTTCTCATTGAACTAACGGGGCAGGTTAGTTGAAGAAAGACCAAGGGGGAATGTTATGGGATTACAATGGTTATGTAGACAATTAGTAGATAAAAATAGGTTATTTGACTCGGTGAAGAAGAAATTTCTAATAACATTGTTTATCTTAATTGTGGTTAGCGGTTGTTCAAGTCGCGATTCTACTCAAGAAACAGCTCCAGGGCCAGCAGTTACTCCTGAACAAGCTGAAGAATTAGCGATGAATGAATATGGCATTACTAAAATCGAAAAGATTGAGCTAAGACCTCTCACTGAAAATGAATTGAATAATCTCAGTGATGAACAATTAGAATTAACTCCAGTGTATTTTGTAATCACTGGACTAATAGAGAAAGAGCAGGTAACTGTTTATGTTTCTTCTAATGAGATAAATCATCATTTTACTAAAAGGGCAGTTTAGGGTATCCCTACAACATAATAGTCTTCTTCAACTAACGGGTGCTTTACTTCAATAAGGAGTGAAGCTTTTTTTCTTATTGAACTAACGGGTTAGTTGAAGTAGAAAAATTTTTCGAAACTAATATGTCTCAAATACGTATAGTTGATGGAGGAGGATTCCCATCATGTTGTATTTATTCATTTTATTTCTAGCTACTCAATTAGGTATTTGGATTAGGTATTTTGTTAAAGGGGTTATTGAACTTTCACAATTGGGCCTTAGCTGTTTGTTTTTAGTAGCTGCGGTAGTATTTTTTATTATTGAAATTATTCAAAGTAAAAAAGATGCACAGTTTAAACCAAAATCAGAAGATCTTTGGCAAACAAGATTAACAGAACGTACTAAAACGACGGAAAAGAAACTTACAAAAGGCAATCAACGTATTTTTCGCTATAGGCGGTATTATCCTACTTTTTGGCAACGTTTATTTGTTGAGTTGGTAAATGCCCCCGATAAATATATCCATCTGGCTTTTTTTAATGAAACCAAGCGAGTGGAGTGGCAAGAGTATAGTAAATTTACTTCTAACAAAGCTGTTTGGAAAGTAATAGAGAATGGCTTAGAAATCGCGGAAGCTCGTTATACCTCGAAGATAAAAGATAAACTAAATTTTGAGGATAAGTTAGCCATCTATATTCAAGACGAAACCTATCAATTACTATCCTATAAAGTGAGTAATCAAGTTTTGGTTTATAAAGATTCACAAAAGATTAGCGAAGCCGATTTGTCAAAATTAGTGATGGGAAATTTAGAGTTTCGCATACATGATACGAACGAAGAACTATTAGCCATGGCAATTGTGCTATTTCAATATTTACATAAAAGTGGCTGAATAGTTGAAGGTGCACATAGAAAGTACATAATAAATAGTTTTATCTGAAGCCACTACTTTACTGATTTATGGAATTTCCGAAATGTTGGAGATTCCCTGATAGTGATAAATAATTAAAGGTRAAAGATTCTTCTTAAACTAACGGGGCAG
The DNA here is from genome assembly GCF_056402175.1 of Paenisporosarcina sp. P4_B8. Lineage (NCBI taxonomy): Bacteria > Bacillati > Bacillota > Bacilli > Caryophanales > Caryophanaceae > Paenisporosarcina > Paenisporosarcina sp. P4_B8. Next base: position 17,068 of record NZ_JBFUHX010000030.1, read on the forward strand.
GTTAGTTGAATAAGAAACTATATTCAGTTGGATAATTATGATAATATTAGAAATAACAGTAACGGGTGTTAAAGAAGAATTTCCTTGAAGCACGCAGTTTCGTATGCAGTCGCTTATAAAATGGGAGGTAATTTCTTGATACCGATAATTCTATCAATATTACTAATAGGCAGTCTTATTTTTTCCAGTTTCGTTGTAGTTCAAAAAAGAAAACAAGCTGGTGTAACAGGGATGAAAAGTGCAGTATCCTCTATATGCCTCTTTCTGATTGCTATAACCAGCCTTTTAGCTTATTGGTTAAATTTTATGGGAATATTGAGTTGGGCTATTATTTTAATTTTGTTGATTTTAGGTGCTTATTTTACAAAGTACAGTGTTACACCTGAAAAAATCTAGGTCAGCATTCATAGTGCTGGCTCTTTTTTTGCACTCTTGGACCATATAATGCATTTCTTATTGAACTAACGGGGCAGGTTAGCGAAGTATTATTAAATATAATGGAGGTTTTTTTATGAGGATTTTATGGTGGATTCTTTCTTTAATACCTGCACCTTTCTTCTTTCATTCTTACGAATATGAGCAACATATTAAGGGTGAAGAAGCTTCTTTTTTATTTATAGGTTCTGTATTGTTCGTTGTTATAATTGGGTTTTTGTCTAGTTACATAAAAATTGGTTACGTTATCTTGGTCAATATTATTACAGGGTTATTATCAATATTTTTGGCTATGTATTTTATCCCTAATGATGGTTGGTTTAAGCCAGTAGGTAGAGATGTAGCAGTTATATTTGTGGCAGTTGTTTTGTTAATAGGGCAATTAATAATAAGGGGAGTTTCAAGGACAATATTGATAAAAAAGGAATAAGTGCTTTACTTCAATAAGGAGTGAAGCCTTTTTTCTTATTGAACTAACGGGGCAGTTTAGTTAAATAAGGACAAACCCCCTTTATTAGAGAATTTATAAAAATATAGGGTGGTTCAATCAAGTAACAAAAATGGTGGAGGTATATTA
>NZ_JBFUHX010000031.1:0-14734 GCF_056402175.1 Paenisporosarcina sp. P4_B8
CTGTATCACACCAGCAGTTACCGTGTTCTACTCTTCCTGTCATACATTCGTTTTCCTCTCCACATATAGGACAATATTTATTAGCCAATTATAACCCCTCCTCATTCTTTCACAATATGAATCAAATTCAACATAAAAGAGAGATGAATTCTCACCTTTTTGTTCAACTAACCTGCCCCGTTAGTTGAAGAAGTACAAATTATAGGTTTCAATAATGTAAGCTTTACGTACCCCAATTCTGTTCTTTCTTTCTCTTCACAATCACTATGTAAAAAACAATGCTTACTACTATTAAACAAAAGGTAACATTTTGCGAAATACCAACAATATCTCCCCAGCTACTTGTACCATATAAAAACAACTGAAAGATTATCCCAACAAAAAGAATTAGTAGTGCATACGGCGTTTTTTTAAATAAAAAGCCTGTAATTCCACCAAGAATACCACCGATAGCTGAAGCACAGCCCCAAATTGCATAAACAAGTGCCTGTTCTTTAAATGATGATGATACTGTTGTTTCTATATAAAAGTGTCCAATCGCGAAGTAAAAAGTAATTGCACAAATTGTATAAATGGATCCAAGTAATGCAGCTTTACTAATGTTATTCGCAAATAGATAGCCTACAAGCATTGCAAGAATAAACCACATTGGTAAAGAATTAATCGTTATCGCTAAATAGAAAATGACGAAATCAAGAACTGTAACACCATCAGCTATAATTGGTAAATGGTCAGAAATAACTGAGAAAATACCGACAATTAAACCAACAACAAGTGTAAAAATAATAAAACTTCTCCAATTCCCTTTATATTCTTGATTCTCCATTAACAAAACTCCCTCCTCGACTTAATTTATTTGTTCTTGAACCAATGTAAATCCAAATATTTTTTCAATTTTAGTCGCTTTAAGTATTAGGAAACCTATCATAGTACCTAAAGTATTTAATATAATATCATCAATATCGAACGCCCTGTTGGGAAGTAATAGTTGAATAATCTCTATAAATGTTGAACTTAATACACCGACTAAAACAACACTCATCAAATTGTTTAGTCTCTTGAATTTTAAAATTAGAATGAAACCTAAAGGCGTAAATAAGATGATATTTCCTAAAATATTTCTTAAGGGAACCATATAATAAAAGTGATTTAATAATTCATTAATACTTGCAAACGGCACAAAATTATTAGGTAAATCGTATTCAGGACCAAAAGCTATTTCAAGTGGAAAAATTGTTAGTCCTATGATTCCCATCACACTTATGAAGTAAAGAAGATTTACCACTTCTCGTTTAAAATCAAATTTCTTATTAATAATGGTAAGGTTAAAAGCCTTAAAAATTATCCATATAATCGTGATTGCTATTGCGGGGTAGAGAAAATGGATTCTAATAAATCACACGTCCTTTTTTATATATAAAATTACATAACAAACAAATTATACCATTAACTAGTCTGATAACATGTTAGGTCAAGATATATGTTAATTACCATTTCTTATTGAACTAACCTGCCCCGTTAGTTCAATAAGAAAAAGGGCTGTTTAAACAGCCCGATGATCATTAACTAAAGCACCCGTTAGCTAAATAAGTGGGTGTATAAATTCTATCTGTGTCAGTGTCTATAACAAATCAACATCTATCTCGGTAACATAAAGAATCTGATCAAAATTATGTAGTCTACAAAATACATTGAGGAAGTCTCTAGATTTTGTTAAGGCGTCTTTGCCATACATAAGTTAAGGTAATAAAGATGTAGATGCAAAGTGTAATGATCGTTACGATGATAGATGTCGTAAAAATGATTCCGATTAGGATCGTAATTAAAGCGATGATCGCAGCCCAAGTCGTATATGGGAACCATTTAACTGTATAGGCACTTGTTTTTCCAGACTGTTGTTTACGTGATTTTAAATGAGCGAAGGCAATTATTAACCAGATGAATAATACGGTATATCCCAGTGATCCCATCAGGAAATCGAAGGTCTTGCTTCCAGCAAATAAGGATATCAGTACACCACCATATAAAGCGGAAGTACACATTAATATTGCGTAAACAGGCACTTTCTTCTTGGATAAACGCGAAAATATTTTCGGAATGCGACCGTCCATGGCTTGTGTATACAGAACGCGAGATGAACCATACAATCCAGAGTTCATTGATGAAATAATCGCTAGTAGAACAACGGCGTTCATAATATGGTCAGCGCCTGGAATCCCTATTTTTTGAAAGACCATCACAAACGGACTTTCAGGCACCCCGTTTACTTCATTCCAAGGAATTAAACTAACGATGATGAAAAATGGAATGATATAGAAAGAAATGATCCTGACCAATGTACTGCGAACAGCTTTTGGAACCACTTTTTCGGGATTTTTCGTTTCTGCCAATGTTACCCCAATAATTTCTGTACCGCCATATGAATAGATTACGACCAGCATCGCTGTGATTAAACCTGTTGATCCATTAGGAAAAAAACCACCATGGTCAGTCAAGTTAGAGAAACCGATTGCTGTATGATCACCAAAAGTCACTAGCAGTAACAATAATCCAGCTATGATGAACACAATAATGACGGTAATTTTAATTAAAGCAAGCCAGTACTCCGTTTCAGCAAAAACCTTTACCGATAGCAAGTTGATCGCTGTAACTAACACCGAAACAGCTAATGCCAGTATCCAGATTGGATATTCAGGCAGCCAATATTGAAGGAAAATAGCCGCAACGACTGATTCTGCGGTGATGTTCAATACCCACATTTTCCAATAGATCCAATCCAGGAAATAAGCAGGATACTTTCCTAAAATAGATTGGACAAGATCCCTAAATGTTCTTGCACCGCTATTTCTGACTGCCATTTCAGCTAAACCTTGCATGATGAATAATAGGATGATGCCCCCTATCAAGTAAGCAATTATTACGGATGGTCCTGCCATATCAATGGCTGAACTGCTTCCTTTAAATAAACCTGCACCAATGGCACCGCCTAATGCCATCATCGTAATATGTCTTGAAGTCATTGTCCTCTGTAAATTCTGTTTGTCGGTTTCCATACCCTAACCTCCCAAAAAATAAAAAAAGGCATATCGTCTCTTCCTTCACAATCAAATGAAGAAAGAGACGATATGCCTTAAGCTTACCGCGGTACCACTCTTATTGGCTCTTTACGAACCCTGCTTTAAAAACCTTGTAACGAAGGTCAATCGTTAAAATAAGAGAATAGATTAAATCTAAACTTTCGCTTTACCACTCCCAGGCAAGTTCAAAGTATCATTGGACTGCGTTGCACCAACCCGCAGCTCTCTTTACCGAATAATGAGCTTTTACTACTCCTGATCTTTGTGTTTTGAAAACTATATCTGATTTTTTTATAATATCCCATACTATACGGATTAGAAGTATATTTGTCAATAATTATTTCAGAATAATATTTTTAACGAAACAATCTTGGTAATATGTGGTGAAATAGCTAATACATCTGAAAATTACTATTTCTAATAAAATATTATACCTAATCCTCTGGGAGTTACGAGTGGCAATAAGGATTCAGAAGGTAAATCAATTAACGTGACTGGATTCACAATTAACCCAACAATTCCTTTTGCGCCGTAGTATGGTATGTCACCTTTCATACCTATTCGTTCTTGAGAGTTTAGAGGCTTTCATTCGGAAATTTTTTTTGATAATGTGCAAGTGCAATTAGAGGGAAAATATATCGATAACTATGATAATGAATATAGAAACTGCCAGCCATTCCCTGTCCTTTTGGATAAGAATTTGTCCAGTCATCTTTGTCATTATTTTCTAAAATATATTTGATACCGGATATTATTTCTGGTGTGAGTTCGTCTTCAGCTGCAATCAGCGCATCTAATGCCCAGGCTGTATGAGTTAACGTACTGGCTCCCAATGGAACGTACGTCTTCATTTTGTCACTTTTACAAGACTCTCCCCATCCCCCATCCGAATTTTGAATATCACGAAGCCATTTGACTGATTTTAGAATAGAAGGATGGTCAGATGATATACCTGCTGCAACAAGCCCGGTTATAGCAGCCCAAGCTCCATAAATATAACAAATGCCCCATCGGCCATACCACGATCCATTCGGTTCTTGATGATTTAATAACCAATTTACACCTAACTTTATAGAGTCGTGACTCTTCTTTAAATCAGTGAATTTCCCGAAAAATTCCAATGTTCTTCCTGTTAAATCAGCACTTGATGGATCTGCGAGTAAATATTCAGCATCTTCAATTGGAATCATAGACAGTATGCTTTTATTCACGCCTTTTTCGAATGATGGCCATCCTCCATCATCATTTTGCATTGAAAATACCCAGTTGATTCCTCTGTCCCAAGATGTATGGACCTTGGGTTTTTTAATGACAGTTTTGCAAATTGACCTTAAGGATGCAGTAGTATCATCAATATCAGGGTTCATTGTATTTACATTTGAGAAACCCCATCCTCCTGGAAGACTATGTGGACTGTGTATGACCCAATCCCCATATTTATAATGCTGTCGTGTTAATAAAAATTGGTTTGCTTTTTTTATAACGGGATCTAATTCGGAAACGCCTGCTTCTTGCATGGCATAACTAATTAAAGCTATATTCCATACCGTTGCTGTGGTGAATTGCATATGAGTCTTCCCATCAACTTGGCATTTCATAGACTTTAAACCGTTTACCGCATGAATGATTGTGGGATGGTCTTTCTTATATCCAAGGGAAAGCAACGCGAAAATTAGCAGAAATGTCGAACTGAAGTAACTGTATAAGGTGCCATCTGGTTCAATTCGTTCCAGCATATACTGTTTTGTCTTATCTACTGCAAGTTCCTCAATTTGCTTTGGCAAACCAATTAGGTCCTCAATTCTTTTTTGAATGGATAAAAGAAAAGGACTCCATTCATTTGAGAGGATTCTTGATAAATATTCTTCATCCCACCTGTTGTGGTTCAAAATATATAAATCTGAAATGTTTGGACTTTTATTTGTTTTAATTATGTATTTCTTATCAGCTAGAATCATGAGTGGAGCGATATTTGCCCTACCAAAGACAGAAAAGTCGAAAAAGTTCATTGGGAATGAGTGTGGTAGTAAAACAAATTCTGTCGGGACAGTAAAAATTTTTGACCATGAAAATTGCCCAGTTACTGCCAGCATAATTTTTGTTAGTAAATTACTTTTGTCTATTCCCCCATTTGATAAAATAAACTGTCTTGCTTCTTGCATTCGTACATCATCGTGAGAACAATAGCCGGAATATAGAAGGGCGTAATAAGCTTCAATCGTGGCAGCTACATTACCGTCATCTTCTTCATCATAAAACAGCTTCCAAGCCCCACTATCTTGTTGTTCGCTTAAAATCCGATCTACTAGTTCCTTTATTAATTTTTCATCATCAATAGTTAATGAACGCAATAAAATAATCATATAGGCATCCGTTGTAATACCTGTTTCAAAAGGATAATCCCAAGTTCCTACTTCAGATTGATCCTTCTTCAAGATGCTTATAATTCGATTAATTTCGTCTGATAGGGTACCGTTCACAAAATTCGTCCTTCCTATATCATAAATTCAATACAACTAAACATATTCGTTTAGTTTTTAAAAAATGCGAGGAAGTGATTAAGTATCTTTAGTCGGAATCCAAATCATTAATCCCTAGTGAGTAGGAATAATCAACTTCATTCTTTTCTAAGTAGCGATAATGATGGTTATCGCTACTTAGAAAATTTTAAAGAGAATTAAGTTTGGAATTTATATATCTAAACCAATTTCTTAATTTAGTTATTTAGTTATTTAGTTATTTAGTTATTTAGTTATAACATCATACTGATATATAGGCGTTTTAAAAGAGCCCAATTCGTATGTGAATTTGGGCTCTTATTGAATGTTCAAAACTATGGTATTCCTGAAAACCATCTCTATCTAGAATTAAACTGGTACAATATACAAGATTTCCTTAGGATATAAAAAATGTATAAATTAAAGCGTTTTTATATTTTGTCCCCAATTCCAGTCATATCACAAAAAGAAGCAGTCAGATTCAGTTGCGAAAATGACTGCTAATTGGTGCTATTTAATTTTTTGTACTCGAAAACAGAACCCGTTAACATAATTGTTCCTTTTTATTTTTTATTGCTTTTACCTAAATAACTAAGTCATTACGTTTTACAATAATTAGCTAGTAAAAAACTCAGTCATGCTGGAATCCGTTTCCTCTATGCGGCAGAACATCATCAATTCCGCCCATAGACTTCAAATTCATAAATATTTGCTGTTCCTGTTTCCGCATAATTTTGCGGCGTCGTAATATAAAGTCTTACATACCTTGCGGTGGATTTCGTTATATACCTGTCCGTACTGTTCGAAACGTTTCCTTCTACTGAATCTAGGTCAGTCCAGGTAGTTCCATCCAGACTTCCCTGAAGCTTATAATTTTTTGTATTCAGGGATAAGGTCTCTCCGCCTTCTCCAGCATGCTTTACTACCCACCTGCTTAAATCATAATTTCCTCCAAGATCGACCATCATCCATTTGTCCCCGGTCGTATTGGAAGACCACTTTCGGCCGCTTTCAGCCGATCCATCTACTGCCTTGGACGGTTCGTATCCCGCCACACTTCCGTTGGCTGTAACCTCCTTATTCAGAACCAAATTTACCGGAGCAGGATCGAAAGCTAAAGTGGTAACTTTTAATGGGCTGCTGGCCGCTGAAACATTCCCTGCTGCATCCCTGGCTTTTACAGTAAATTGATAGGCCTTTTTTACTTTCAGTCCTGTCACTTTATAGTTCGTACGCCCTGTTGTGGATCCAATCAGTTTTTTCCCATTATAAATATCGTAGCCTGTAACACCTACATTACCCGTAAAATTATCTGTAGCTGCATCCCATGACAGCATTGCCATCTTGTCCGTTACTACTTTCGTTGAGACATTGGTTGGTGCGGTAGGTGCTTGTTTATCTGCTGCTAGTGCATCCGCCGTGTAATTATTTATGGTCCAGGTAGTTACCGTACTTTTTTTCGAGAAGTCCCTTCCATTTATTACCACCCTGTCGGCATAAACATCTAAAATCAAACCTTGACCTGAATCCTTGATAGCTCCATCTCTCATCATTGTAAAGTACTGTTTGTTATAGAAAGTACCCGGTAAAGTGAGAGGATAATGTATATGTCCCGTTATTAAAACGCTTTGAGGATATTTTCCAATAATGTCCTTTAACTTTTGATCCTGTACCTCATCACTTTGATAAGGATCCCAAGGATATTCCTCATATACGGTATTATCTAGTGGTTGATGAAGGAAGAGAAATATGGGTTTGTCTTTACTTGCATTCTCCGCCAACTTATCGCTTAACCACTTCATCTGGGTATCCGATATATATGCACTGTCTTTATCATCAGTCTCCGATGCCAAATAGATGAAGTGGTATCCGCTTATCCACTTATCATAATAAACACCTGGCATACCAGTATGTGTCAAAAATCTGTTTTTAGCAGTTTCAAATCCTCCCAGCCACCTTACATCATGGTTCCCTAAAATCAAGTTGCGATCAAGTTGAGGATATTTGTTCATTGTTTTCATTAATGTATTATATTGTGCATCTGTGCCATATTCAGTAAGATCCCCACCAACGCTAACGGATTGTACATTATTGCTAACTGCTTCCTGCAATGCATTGTCAAGTCTGACATCGGCGATATCCCCTTGTACATTTGCATGTGTATCAGAAATGGACATAAAGCTGAATTTATAACTAGTATCCTTGTCAGGTGTTGTTGAAGCAAGAACCGTAACATTGATGCTTGTTGACAATGCTACATTATCCGGATTTGTAACCCCTGTAGGCAGATTTACCGTTCCCTTTACCGTGAAACTCTGCTCGGTTTTTACGGACGGATCATAGTCTGATGCATCTATATTCCAGGTTACAGGTGCATTCAAATTACCGCCGTCGGTCACCTGTACTACTGTGCTAGGCAATCCAAGGGCCACCGGTGTAGGTGCTGTTCCGTTTACTACACCAGTAATCGCTACAGGTGCTGTGATACTTGTTAGTACCTTCGGCTTTATTTCTACTGGATAAGTTACTGTCTTACCGCTTACTGTGACGGTTAGTATCTGGCTGGCTTCTGCAGATGAACTGTTAAATCCGCTTACGTCGGAAGCTCTGACTTCCTCCCCCCTAGTCGAACCGTCAATATAGGTGCCTGTGACTTCCATACCCGTGATATCAAGGCTCTCTCCAATACGGTATACAGTCTTTGCTGGTGGTTTTGTAAGCTCAATGCTGTTCAATGTCTTTGAAAACTGAAACCAGTTGATGTTGGCTACATATGTTTTTCCCGCCGCAACCTTTACTACAAGGTATACATCATGAATTCCTGTAATTTCAGTAATATCGGTTGACATAGTTTTATAGACATTCCAGTTATCCGGTGCGGTAGCTGCGGTAGTAAGTGTCCCCACTTTTTTACCATTCGCGCTGGTCGGACCGTCAATCCATACTTCAATATTTCCCCCTGCATTTGATCCCTTAACTGAAAGTCTTGCACTAAATTTGGTAGCGCCATTAACGTCGCTACCAAAGTCAATATTGTTATATGCTAAATACTGGTTGTCATTAGTACCTCCTATACATTGTCCACCATCTGGGCAAGCTTCGACTTTTAGGTAGGCACCCGACTTGGAACTAAAGCTTTCTGCTTCTGTCAGACTATATGCATCGCTTGCTGCATGCACCGGCATATAGCCAACACTGGTGCTGAGCAGGAATCCAACTATCAGGATAAATGAAAATAATGACTTGTTAAACTTCGTTAAGGTAACCATAAACATCTCCCTTAATTTTTTTTATTTTTTCTCTCTCCCTTTGTTGCCTTGTAAAAAATTTTGATTAAAAACACGCTATGAACGATGGTTTATCAATACGACGTGGTTTATTTTTTGAAAAAAGATTGATCAAATCCTTTAATCCTCTCATGTTGACCACATTTTTAGAATAAAGTTCGATCAAAAAACATTGATAAATCATGATTTATCAATGTTCTTATAAAATATGTACTGTATTCTAATCAATCTTTTTTATAAACGGTGCAACTTTTTTACAAACGGCCGAACATTATTTTAAGCCCCCTTCAGAATCAAATTTGCTTTTCTGCTTAATGGTAAGTGATAAATATTAATAGAGTGTAAATCCAATGTAAGCATTATGTAATATCCGATATATTGATATTATGTTATAACAATATAATTCAATCCCCTGGCCCCCTTAGACATGTCAATGGCTTTAAATTCTTCTGTTCTATTTAAATACTCGTTACTACTACTTGTTAAAGGTTAGATGCACTTTCCTTAACTAAACATGAAAATAAGAAACGCCTGAAACCCATATATTTCAAGGGTTTCAGGCGTTTCTTAAAGAGACGTTCAGTCGGGTTAGAAAATTACATGCAGAGCATACCTGTAAATACCGAAAGCTAACGTCTTTTCTCAGACGTTAGCTTTTTTCTTTTTTCTTATTCAACTAAAGCACCCGTTAGTTGAACAAGACTTATTGTAGTGTTGACTTAAACTACGCACTAAAAGGATTACTAAGATAGGATGCATTTACTCTTCTCTCATAGGAGTTTGAAAAAGTATTGAAAAAATTGATACCAAAACTCTAAATGAGTCTCGGTATCATACGTTATGCAAAATGATGTCGTAATTCTATTATTTTCTGATTATGAATTTTGTAAACAGCTATAGTCTCAGGAGTTGTTTCTTCACCGTTAGAGTCTATGATTCCAGTGAATCGCTCATGTACTGACACGAAATCACCTACACACGTAATATTTACAACTTCACAGTGTGCGTTAGGTGATGCTTGGAAAGCGGATTCATAAAACTTAAATACTTCTTCCATTGTTAATATTTTGTCGGTAGATGCATAACGGAAGTATAAGAGTCCTCATAATAGCTCTTGAATAGTTCTAGTTCTCCTGAATTATAGGCTTTAAGAGACTCAAGTACTACTTGGATCTTCTCAGTCATTTAACGTTCCTCCTTTCTTTGGTATTATAAAACCATTTATAGTGGAAGATTTTACCTCCAATTCTAGATTATATAAATAATTTCTAATTTGCACCAAATAGGTACTGCACAGCATGCCTCTTTATATTCTAATGCGGATAATTCAATCCAATTTTCCATTTGAATAGCCACACCTTTACGATGCTTTTATTGGGTCCATTATTTGCGTTAATACTATGAATAAGAATGACTACTAGCATCTAATAATTAATAACTGTCCTATTTATTTAGTAAAATTATTTAATTAAAGTATAAGTAGCCAATTAATAGACAATAAATATTGTATAATTGGAGGGAAAGATAATTATGATAATAAAAAGTGATGATAAAATAATTTATTGCTACAACTGTCTTAAAAGAACCTTATTTACACGTAGAGATATGAACAATAATAGTGGTGTAGACAATCATTGTAGTGAATGTACGTTTGTTTGGTTTGAATGGCAAAATCGAGCAGTAGAGCGAGAAAAAGAAAAATGGCTTGAATATAATGGAGAAGTAGTAAATAAAACTAGAAGGTCACTTTCAAATAACTCAGGCGTGATGTAAAACTGGTTAGGTATACTAACCGGTTTTTTTATTTGGCTCTGTTAAATTACGAAATGGCTATCGTTTTTCGTTTGAAGGTTGAGGTTTTAATAGGCTACGTTTTGATTGAAATATTATGAGTAAAAATAATCATTGTTTTGTATTGCATTATGTTCTATTATGATAACAGTCGTGAACTTTAAGTTCACTAACATATTGTAGTTTTGGCTTCCAATAATTTGGATTGTTAGTTTGAAGTTAATGTTTTGTTTTCAACTCAGTCAGATTTATTGGGTGCCAAACCCTCGAGAACTCTTAAGGAACGAAGAGTTCTTCCAAAAAACACTATCTCTTATGAGATGGTGTTTTTCTTTTAATGATATAGTGTGTTACATATAGCTCAGTGGGTGGCTTTCTTCTTTGTTTTTTACTCCGAGTGACCAAAAATAATAGCCCTTCCACAAAACACTTAACCCGCTCAGTTATCTGGTACAAAATCTAAATTAAACATACAAAAAGATCCCAAATTCGCATATAAATTGGGCCTAAGCATCCTATCGATTAGTCAATTGCATGTACTAAAGGCCACATGCGGACCTCTATTTTTTTTGAGAAATGCAAGATAGGCTGGGCACTTTCAACTTGAATTCCCTGGCTGGATAACATCGTGTTATGACTTATTTCTGCTTCTGCGTGCTGAAGCATCCATGGTTGATGCAAAATATCACATCGTAAGGGTACTCCCCTTTTGTTCAGTGTATATAAACAATAGCGCTCGGACATCCATTCATCAAAAGTGCCTTTAGCTGCGTGAAACGGTTCAGAAATTGGCCAATAGCTACAGAGCAATTTTGAATTATCGTCACTTAGTCTCCTGCTTTCATATTCAATGGTAGGTCCATTATGCTTCACCACAATATCAGCATATAAATATGGTAAGTGGTAAAATGTTTTAGCCGTCTTTATTGCAACCAAATTGGTAGCATCCAGACTAAAAAAGTAAATGCCTGGCTTACCATCAATAGTTACATACGTTCGGACGTTGAGCTCAGGAAAGCGATTAGTACCAGGCAGAGGAGGCAAGCCTCGTAATCGTATGCCAGTCATATGAAATGGAACTACACCTATCCAGCCCATATCATTAAAAGAGTCTATCTCTAGCACATCGGGTACTAGTCTTCGTAACACCTCAAGTTTAATAGGATAGTGGGCAAACAAAAGGTCGTTCCAAGTCTGCTTCATCGTCCATGGTAAATGTGGTAGTGGCCATTGGCGATGACTGTCGTCCCATCGGGTTATTTTTGAGTTAATATGTTCTCCCATAACTAATCCACCGCTCTTTACCATCATTTACAAATGTAACTATTCTGCTACAGTTATCTCAATTAGAAAATCCTTGTTCTTACTTCAATAAAAAAGTGCACTAATCCTTATTTTCCTATTAAAATTGATGAATTGATTAGCTTTTATATAATAGATCAAACCTAAAAATAATAATAAGAGGTTCAATAAAAAGGTCCCCAAAATGTGGAATCTTCTAGGGCATATAAACTTGCCCAGCACCTGCTGCAACCCAAGCAATAAATCTCATCGCGATTAACCTACCTCCATGTTATGCTTCGAAAGTTTAGTTAGTATTAGGAATCTGGAGTTAATTATACTTAAATAAATTAACTTCATCTTGCTGTTATCGGCATATTGTATGGAAGTAATCGAATTAATTACAGCTAACCTCCACTCCTCCTCTGTTTCATGATTTATTAAGGAAGAGATTAAGAATGTTATTGATTAGTATTTTTATTGAACTGTCTCATCTCTTTTTTTTATAGAGGGAATAAGAATACCAAGCAGTTTATCGTTAACAATATTTTTATAAAATGATGATACACCAATAGATGGAGAGCCATTTCCCGTATTACACATTTCCAATATGCATCTTGAAAATATATCTGTTTTACCTTCTTAACTTTCTTCAATTCTGAATAATCAACCCATAGATTTAATTACTTTGACGCGTGATTTCCTATATCGTGAGCGTACGATACCAAAACCACTGCCTTATTTACAAGTTTTGAATTTTATGGGCTTCGCATACTTTTCAGAATTCAGGAAGGGCTTTTATTCTTCAACTTCAACTACGATATTGACGATAGAGGCATCGTGATCTTTGATGCGAAGCGGTGCTGTAAAGGCAGAAATGAGCTTTTTGCCGATCAATGGCTCTGGATTGATGTCTTCATAGATGAGCATCGTCGGTTCTTCATACTTTTCATGATCCAAGAAGGCATGGTGCACAAAATAGCCGTTTCCTTTTGCTTCTGTCAGGTTTTCAATGCTCAACGTATCAATGGCCACAGCTTTGCAGTTAGGCAATTTTGTTCGGATATATTCGGCGGCTTCCGGGGAGACAGCCGGGAAATTATTGGCGTATTTCTCGAAATCCGTATCCCGGTGTTTCCAATGACTCGTATTGAAGATTAAAATATCTGCTTCGTTCAGCTCTTCATATTCCTCTAACTTTTCAATGGTGATAAAGCCGTTAGGGCCTACCGGGCAATCTATTACCAAAGGCTTCCGATAGATAAAATCTTCAATAGGAATAGCGTCTATTCCCTTGCCATTATTCAAATGATGTCGTGGGGCATCAACATGGGTCCCGGCATGAAGATACATACTCAATACGCTGCCGTTCCAGTCATCTCCTTTGTTCAAGCGTTCTCTTGGTTCTAATTTCACTTCAGGCAAACCTGGATAAACGGGCATTCCTTCATAAATTGGGTAACCAATTTCAACGTATTTTGACATACTGACACGCTCCCTATATTATTAGATCCCATATTTAATCGCGACATTTTTTACTTGCACGTAATTGCTCAAGGCAAGATGGAGAGTTATTATATTTTATAGCATAATCACTCCTAAACATTGCATCATCTCTATTATCAATACTATATTGTTCTTCAACTAACCTACCCCGTTTTGTTGAACAAGAAATGCATTACTCTTTTTGAAGTAAAGCATCCGTTAGCTGAGTAAGCATCTACTTTTGCATATTATCATCGAACTGCGAAGCAACTAATTACAACTGATGTTCCTCTTGATTTTGAATGTCATACAAACAAAATCTTAGTGCTAATTTTCGTATAAAGGTATAATATTAGTATCTTAAAATCAAAGGAGTCTTGCCTTATGAGTCAAAGAGTTCCCTATTATGATATTGCACCTGATGGTATGAAAATTATGATGGATATGGAGAAGTACACTAAGCAGACTACAATTAATAGAACTACTAGAGAGTTAATCAAAATTAGAGCCTCTCAAATTAACGGTTGTGCCTTCTGTATAGATATGCATACATCTGATGCTCGTAAGATGGGTGAAACCGAACAACGCATTTATTGTTTAAATGCTTGGAATGAATGTTCTTTTTATACACCTGAAGAGAAAGTTGCTCTCGAACTATCTGAGCATATTACTCTAATCCCTACTAAAAGAGTTCCTGATGACTTATACAAGCGTGTCCGAGAACATTATGATGAAAAACAATATGTTGATCTAGTTCTTATTATTAATCAGATAAACAGTTGGAATAGAATCTCTATTGCAATGGGCAATACACCAACAAAGATTTAACTTCTTAACGAAATGGTTTGGTGTTCGTTTTTTCAATTATTTTGTTGCACAGTTTGTGTCAAAAGCAACATTACACATTCATTCTCTTATTGAACTAAACTGCCCCGTTAGTTCGATAAGAAAAAAGGCTTCACTCCTTATTGAAGTAAAGCACCAGTTAGTTGAAGAAAAAATACGTTCTGTAAAATATCTATTCTATCGCGGATTGGGAAGTATTMGATTACATTACTCCATAAGAAACGCTGCCCTTTACTGGCTTCACATTTGTATATAATCAAACTGACATAATGTTAAATAAAAAAATCGTCCGTTCAATCGGACGATTTTTTCTTATTGTGCTACTTCGCTGGCAATGCTTGATTCTGCTAAGCCAACTTCTTTAAGTACCTCATTTAATTCAGCTTCAGCCTCTTCAAATTTAGCATTTGCCTCATCTAATACAACGTCACCTTCTGCAGCTAATGCGTCTGCTTTCATTGTATAAGCT
>NZ_JBFUHX010000032.1:0-13087 GCF_056402175.1 Paenisporosarcina sp. P4_B8
CAACATCACCTTCTGCAGCTAATGCGTCTGCTTTCATTGTATAAGCTTCTTGCATTTTGTTTAATGCTGAGTCAATTGTTTCTTGATGATCTTTTAATTCAGCAGGAACTTCTAATTCTTCTACTTTAACCGCAGTATTTGTAGCAGCTGTTTTTGCAGCATCCCGCATTTTTTTAAGCTCAGCCGCTTCTGGAGGTGCTTCTACATCTACATTTTCAAAAGCATTAAGATCTGCATCTACAGTATTAATAGATTGAGAGATTGATAAGTAAAACTTCATCATATCTCCAGCAGGGTTCGCTTTTTCTTCAGATGCAGTTTCTTCAGAYTTAGTTCCTACAGTCGTTGTAACTTTTTTCTCTTCTTTGTCTTCAGTACAAGCTGCAAGAACTAAAGAAAGTGAAGCAATAAGCAATAATAGTTTTTTCATCATTCAATCTCCTTTATTATTGGGAATATTTAGTTATATTACCACAGATAAACTCCCCTGTAAATGAATTACCAAATAGTTCACCTTTCAGTAACGTTTTATTCAAAGATCTTATAAAGCCCGATTCAATCACTGAACCGAAGGGTTTTGTTCAGAAAAACCTGGAGTTAATCAACACCATATATTTACAGTAGCCAATGCACAAGTAATTTTATAATCCGGAGTAATATAACCATTAAAGTATCTACCATAAATTTCATTCACCAATGAAGCTGCCCATACATCAGGTGGTCCAGATAATGGAATCGTTTCGGTTTTCCATCCAGCAAAATAATTTGATAAGCATAACAAAGATAAAAAACGGAAAGAATAATAGCAACTAGAAAGTCGAGGCGAGGAGTATTCTCAGATGAGTTTCTTTAAAAAAACTTCATTACACAATTATCATGTCAATGAAAGCGATCAACTACTTACTAATGATATTAAAAAAAATATACATACAATCCGAGAATATCTTTGTCAAACAGAAGACTTAATGGTTAAAGATATGATGTTTAATAACAAGGATTGCACTATTCTTTTTCTAGATTCGATGGTGAAAAAAGATATTCTTCAATCTTCTGTTATAGGTCCTATTTTGGAAATGAAATCAGGAGAAATACAAAATGTAGTGAAGGCTACTGAATTGAAATGTTCTTCAAAAATTTCAGAGGTAGGGGCTAGTTTATTAGAAGGTTTCTGTACTATTTTATTAGAAAATGATGCGATTGCAAAGTCAGTATCTGTACGAGAAATTGCAGCGCGTTCTATAGAAGAACCAGTTAATGAACGGAGTATTATAAGTTCTCATGATGGGTTTGTCGAAAATTTAGGTACTAATATTCTACTTTTGAGAAGGAGAATAAAAAGCCCTCAATTAAAAGTAAAATTTTTCACTTTAGGAAAAATTACAAATACGAAAGTAAGTATGGTCTTTATAGAAAATCTTGCAAATAAAAAAATTCTAGAAGAAGTTGAACGAAGAATTACTTCTATTGAAGTCGATCAACTACTTTCAATTGGCGAAGTAGAGGATTACATTGAGGACAATCCTTATACTCCTTTTCCTCAAATGTTGTCTACTGAAAGGCCTGATAGAGCTGTGTCGTACTTAACCGAAGGGAAAATCATATTACTTGTTGATGGTAGTCCTAGAATTTTAATTATGCCAATTACTTTTTTTGCGTTTTACCAATCGCCTGACGATTATAATAGTCGTTGGCTAGTAGGTTCTTTTTTCCGATTTATTCGCTTCTTTAGTTTTATCATTGCTATCAGTTTGCCGGCAATTTACATTGCCATCGTTTCTTTTCATTCTGAAGTACTTCCAATTGGTATTTTATATTCCATCAGGGTTTCATTAGAATACGTCCCCTTTCCTCCTTTAATAGAAGCTTTTACGATGCAAATCATTCTTGAGTTACTAAAAGAAGCTTCCATACGTTTACCTACTCCGATTGCTCACACAATTGGTATTGTGGGGGGGCTTGTAATTGGTACAGCAGTAGTGGAAGCGAATTTAGTTTCAAATACGATGATTGTTGTAATTGGACTCACTGCCATAGCTTCATTCATATCACCAGTAAATGAAATGGGAACCAGCGCTAGGTTATTGGGATTTCCTGTCATGATAGCCGCATCATTGTTCGGTTTTTTTGGAATTGTACTTGCATTAATGGTGATTGTTATTCACCTATGTAAATTAGAATCCTTTGGTATGCCTTACTTTGCGCCATTCGCACCTTTTAACATAGCAGACATAAAAGATACGTTCGTGAGACTCCCTTTTTGGAAACTTAACACACGACCAACAGACTCCATGCCCGTATACAAAAAACAACAATGGCATACAAGGGGTTGGAAGAAGAAGTGATTACTAAAAAAATATCAATAACAAAGTTTCAGTTGTTTTTTGTATTAATTCAAAGTCAGATTGGTATTGGTCTTTTTTCTTTACCAAATGTTGTCCAGGAATCAGCAAAAGGGGACGCGTGGATATCGATCATTTTAGCAGGGGTAGTTGTCCAATTCGTGTTGGTTGTATATTGGTTATTATTAAAAAGATTTCCAAATGATACATTTACAAAAATAACCCAGAAAATCCTTGGAAATTTTTTGGGAAAAATATTGAATTTTATCACTTACTTTTATTTTATTATGACCGGAAGTATATTAACCATTCTAATGGTGAAATTAATAAAATTACTATTATTGCCTCTAACGCCTAACTGGGCTATATCCTTGCTTATATTAATCGCCAGTATTTATTTGACCGTCAGCAATTTAAAAATAATAGCCAGATTTTTTGTTCTAGCTTCTTCGCTGATAATCGTATTACTGTTTATTACTCTTTTTACTCTAATACTTCCGAAAGAGATTCAATTCATCCTTCCAATTGGGAGTTCAGGCATTAAAAACATTCTAATTGGCAGCAAGAGTGCGTTATTTTCGAAGTTGGGTTTTGAAGGATTATTGTTTTTATATCCCTTTATTATTCATAATAACAAAGGCGTATTAAAAACCATATCAATGGCAAATATCTTTGTCACAGGCTTCTACACCTATTTAGTCTTCATTTGTTTAATCAGTTTTAGTCCTGATCAAATGAATCAAATAAGAGAGCCAGTGTTATATCTTTTAAGGGGACTATCTTATAAAATGATTGATCACGTAGATTTGATTTTTCTCTCGATTTGGATTGTACCAATGACCACGTCAATTATTGCTTATTTATTCCTTGCAAGTAAAAGTATTAGTAATGAGAAAAAGTCTTATAAAAAGATTGTCGTGATAAATGGAATTCTTATATTTTTGATTTCACTTATTCCTCATACTGATGAAATCACGCTTCTTTTTAGCAAATATGTTACTTATTTAAGTTATGCCGTTGTCTTTGTCATTCCAGCTCTCTTATTAATTCTGTCAATCATATTTAAAAAGCATGAAACTGGTGATACAGCTTGAGAAAAAGACTCTTACTAATTTTGATAATCATAAATATCTTTTTGGCAGGTTGTTGGGACCAACACCAACTTGTTAATAAAACACTCGTAAACGGAATCAGTTTTGATTTAACAGAAGAAGGCAAAATACACGCTACAGTTCGAGCCTTGAATATGAAAAGTAAAGGAGGAGGACAATTTGAAATTGAAGATGAACTTGTAAGTGCTGAAAGACCTACTATGGCGGGTTTAGCAATCGATATTAATAGCATGACAGCTGGGCAGGTGGATTTTAGTCAAGCACATATTATTTTAATCGGTGATGAATTGGCTCAAAATGGGATTCATCAATTACTAGATCCTTTCTATCGAGGAAAAGACTCGAATATTGTAGCCAAAATTGCGATTACAAAAGGCAAAGCAGAAGATATCATATCTTCGGAAAAAGGAAAAAGCCCGATTGCATTCTTTCTTTTACAAACGATTGAAGGAGCAGAGGAGTCTACCTTATTACCAGAAGAAACTATTTTTACTGTATGGACAAACATTCTAACTACGGGCAAAGAATTTATCTTACCATATTTAGAAAAAGGAGAATCAGATAAAATTGCGATTGCTGGGGTAGCCCTTTTTAATGGAGATAAGTTTTCTGGAAAAACCTTATCAAAGGAGCAAAGCAGTTTATTATTACTATTACTCGATAAATTACAAAAGACGAACAATATGGAACTCATGCTAAATCAAGCGAGTGAAGATCGATCCATTGCTTTTTCTACACGGAAGATGAAAAGAAACATGGAGATAAAGGTAGACAAAACAAGTGGAGATATAACTTGTACCATAGATATTAGCATCCAAATAGAAGTGAATACCTATCCACAAAATCTCAAAGAAGATTTAAATATAAAAAAATTAAATAAAGAAATTTCTGCAGAATTAACCAAACAAGCAAAGGAAATCACCGCAATTCTTTTAGAAGCAAATTGCGATGTCTTTGGGATTGAAATGAAAATAGCGAATAGACATCCTGACGTATGGAAGAAAATGAATTGGGATGAAGATTATAAAAATGTTCAAATAGAGCCAAAAGTAGATGTAAATATTATAAAAACAGGTGCTGTCTATTAGACATTACCTGTTTTTATTTTTCAATAACGAAGAATTTCGAGACTTTAGGTAACTGTGGAACCCTCATCCCCTCCTCATGTTTGGTTGGTAAATTATCATCCAGTTCTTTCGAACGTTTGACGTGCATTGGATTGACCATGACGAGTGGGATTCCATATTGGTCTAGGAAATAAGCTAAATTCATCCAGTAGTGACCCGTAGGTTCAATTCCAACAACTACTTCTGTCTTCTGAGTTTCTTTCATCGTTGAAGGCTCTTTTTCTTGCCCCGGCAATCTTTCTAACAGGAATGCTGCCGCTTTAGTTAAGATGCAACTTCTCTTCTATTACATATCATTTATGACGAAGTAAACTTCATTCAAATCTTGCCTTAGTATTTATCTCATCTTTAGCCCATCTTTATTTACGAGCATTATCATTATTGTTAGCAGATTAATAGTAATAATTTGTAAGTAGAGGAGAGCGTGGTGAAATATAGATGAGATCTCGAGAAACGAGAAAACAAAAGAGATTAAAAAGAGTAATTGTAAGCCTGTTTGGGGTAGTAATTGTATTCTCACTCATTTACCTTTTCATTGGAATGTTAAAAGATTTTGGAGATGTAAATGTAGTAAGAGATTCAGTAAATGCACAGCAGCAAATAAAGAAACCGAATAATGGTACCAAAGAGATAGCAAACGACGATACAAACCTTTCAAATGATATGAAACCACCTGTGGAGAAACCAAATGAAAAAAAAGAAAATATCCAAACTGATCCAATTAAACCAAAACCAGAAAGTAATGTAATTCAAACAAATAACAAACAACCCTCTAGCAAAAATCAGAAAGTCGTATATTTGACATTCGATGATGGACCTAGTGAGTTGACACACCAATTTCTTGACGTATTAAATAGGGAACAAATAAATGCGACTTTCTTTATGGTTGGAGTCCGCATAAATCGCTATCCCAATGAAGTGAAACGTGCCGTTACCGAAGGTAATTATGTCGGAGCTCACAGTATGACGCATGACTATCATAGCCTTTATAAAGAAAATCAATTTGTACTAGAAATGCAACACACAATCTCCATTATCAAACAAGTGACAGGTGAAGATACCACTTTAGTACGCGCCCCTTATGGATCGAAACCAGGTTTGAATTTAGGACTTCGCAATGATTCAGTTGAAGCAGGATTTAAAATTTGGGATTGGAGTGTGGATACACAGGATTGGAGGGATTCTGTTAACTCTTCAAAAGTTGTAAATGAAGTAAGAAGGCAAACAACAAAAAATATTGAAGTCATTTTATTCCATGAAAATCAATCGACTTTGGACGCACTTCCAGAAATTATTAACTATTTAAGATCCGAAGAATATGAAATTAAGGTATATAATCCCGACGAACATTTCCCATTAAATTTCTGGGATGATGGGCGTCTTTAAAATGGATAATCTACATACTCATCATATCTAAAATGATGATTTTATCTCCATTAACAACAATTAGACTTTTAAAATCTAGAAGGTAGTTATTAAAATTAGGGGGAATATTCATGCGAAAGAGAAAGAATAAGAATGGATATATTTTTTTATTAGTAATAGCATTTATAGTGGTATTTTCTATCATAAAACTTCAAGGTAATGGAATGATGGGAAATAATGAAGGTTTAGCTAAAGAATCTTCTGAAAAGATTGTGAATTCAGCTGAAGCATCTTATGAAAATAAAGTAAAAACTACTACAAAGATCTTAACAGGTAAAACAATCGTTATTGATCCCGGTCATGGCGGAGAGGATATTGGTGCAAGTGGACAGAATGGAACAATTGAAAAAGATGTAACATTAACAATGTCTAAAAATATTCAAAATAATTTAGAGGAACGTACTGGTGCTACTGTTATTTTAACCCGTAAAGATGATGTGAAAATATCACTTGAAGATCGTGTAAAAATTGCAGAAGAAGAGAATGCAGATTTGTTTGTTAGTGTACACTTTGATGCCTTTTTTACAAATGATGTTGAAGGCATTACAACTTATTATAATAATACGGACGAGCCTATAGCGAAATTAATACATGAAAATATATTTAAAAATGGACTAGATGCTAGAAATCGTGGAGTAAGATTTGGAGACATTTATGTATTAAGAGAAAACTCAAGACCAGCCATCTTACTTGAACTTGGGTTCATCTCAAATTCAAAAGATGAAGCGCGTATGACTTCAGAAGAGTTTCAAAGAAACACGGCAACTTCAATTGTTGACGGAATAATCGATTATTTAAGATAAATAATATTTAAACCACTATATAAAAAATAAGAAGTTAATGTTTATAAAAAATAATCAAAAATACATCTTAACTGCATTGACAAGACTAATTGGATTTTAAAAAAATTAAACAATAACGGTAAGTATCTTTATGGTAAGTTAATCGGTAATCTTTTGGTTTAAAATTTAGCAAAATACAAAAACTTTATTTCCAATTGATTCCATCTTGACTTTATCTTAACATTGTCCGGTGATAATCATTTTTGTAAGACAAATAAAACTATGAAATGAGGGATAAAATGGAATTAAAATTTCACAGAAGTTAAAAAACTTTATTTCCAGTTGATATCGTCTTGGTTTCATCTTTACATTGTCAAATTATAATCGTATTTGTAAGGCAAATAAAACTATGAAATGAGGAATTTAAATGGGTAAAAAGAATTTATTCACTGTACTTAGTATTTCAACAGCATTATTAGTAGGAACTGGAAGTGCCTATGCTACACAAATTCAGAAAGATGAGTCAGTAAAAGCGGTACAAATAGTTAACAAAGAATCGAATGAAATAACAAAACAAGAAGTAAACGTACAAGTACAAGAAAGCAAAAAAATACCAACTCAATATAGTTTTACTGATGAGGCTTTTTTCACACGGGATGGTCAGCCTGATTACTTTGCGAATGAGTTTTTAAATAATCAGGACCTATTTTCTTTATTAAATATGAATGGGGCAGAATTAAAACAAGAATTAGCAACTGGAAAATCGGTTGATGAAATTGCATCATCTAAAAATGTTTCTACACAACAAGTGATTGAGGTCATTGCGAAAGCACAAACTACCGTGCAGATTCAAGGTGAAGAAAATGGAGAAGTTCCTAAAAACTCCGCTTCAATGGAACAACGTTTAAAAGATATTGAACCGAAAGTATTACAAGTAATTGAGCACAAAAGTAATTGAGCACAAAACTGAAACACCTTGGAGGTATTGTTCTGTTTCACCGCTTTACCGATTCAAGAAAATTCTAATATTAAGATCTTTTTTAAAACAAGAAAACCTCCTCTTTTTGACTGGGAACTGACCCCATAGTTTGAAACAAATAAAACACCTTAAGTTGAAAACAGGTATGTAATACCTAAAGACAACTTGGAGGTGTTTTTATATGGGTACAATAGCAAGTAATCCAGCAGAAGTTAAATAAAGAGCAAGTGAATTAAGATATAAAACCAAATAAACACAAATCAAAACATGGGTGAGATTTGATCCCTGTCTCATTAAATGGGCAGTTCGCTAGGAGGACGCTCTTTCTTTCATTTCAAACGAAAAATCGGATGGTAAAGTGATGTTTAAATACAGTACATTTCAAAGATTCATATTTAAATAAAAGTAAAATAGTACTCCATCTGAAGTATTCATGACACCACACTGCACACCATGTAGATTTAATATATTTTTCGAAATGGCAAGGCCTAATCCAGTACTACCTTCTGATCGTTGTCTAGACGTATCACCTCGATAGAATCGTTCCCAAACCTTTACTAATTGGTCAACTGGAATATGCGACCCTTTATTTTCCACGCAAACTTTTACCTGCTCATTCTCTACGATGGTCGAAATATAGATATGCTCATTCAAAGGCGTATAACGGATTGCATTTGTAATGTAGTTCGTAATGACTTGTTCGATAAGATGTTGATTTGCTAAAACTTTTATTGAATTCAATTCTTTATGAATGGTTAATTGCTTTTTCTCTATTTCTAAATGTAATTCATGACAAATATGCTCAATTACTTTGTCTAAATAAAAAGATTCCATTTTCATTTTGTACGTTCCAGACTCGTACTTTGCTAGTTCAAGCATATCAATAATTAAACGATCCATCTTGTCGACTTCTTTTTCCATCGCTTCAAAGTAGTAATCCTTCTTATGACTAGCAACACCGTCTCTCAGAATCGAAATACAACTTTTCATAATACTTAGCGGGGTCTTCAATTCATGTGAGACACTCGAGATAAATTCTTTTCTAGTATTCTCTAACTGTTTTTCTTTTTCAATGTCTTGCTGTAGCTGAGTAATGTGCGAATGTAGTGTATCCGATAGTAAATTTATATTCTGAGATAAATCGCCTATTTCATCTTTAGAGTAATATTCAATTCGTTCTGAAAAATCTAAGCCTGCAATTTTTCTAGTTGAATTGTTGATTTTTAATAATGGTCTTGCAATTTTGATTGAATAGTAAAAAGAAGCCAAAATAGTTAGTAGTAACACAAAAGCTATCAAATAGATAAAATAATCGTTGACCATTTGTGCAGCTTCATCAACAGGTTGTAAGGAAGCCATTGAAAAGATATAACTGATGTTCCCATTTTTTTCTTTAACCGGATCAATGAACAGCTTATATTTTATTCCATTTTGCTCATAATCAAGCGTTTTGACCGTTGTGAAATGATTTTCTTCATTAAATATTAAATCTGTTTGGAATTCACTAATACGCTCCATAAATAAGCTATTACTATAGATGATACTGGAAACATCATTTTGATCAGGTAATCGTACATTCTGTATGATTCCTTTTAATTGACTGATTTGAAAATTAGAATGATATTGATATTGATATTGATATTTAATTGTTAAGCTTATTTTATCTTGTAGACTAGATGCATTATGACGATCCATTTGGAATTCCTTATTAAGGTTAGTCCAAACGTTTTTCCAAATAAATTGATTTACCAAATATGAATTATTCTGTGCCAAATATAGATAAAACGGGATTTTTATATTATTTTTTTCAATCGTATAAAGATCCACTTCCTCTCCTATTGTAATGGTTGGAGTATCTTTATAAACATCTTCTCCTTTTAATAAATGATACAGTGGAATCGTTACGAATTGATTTGAATTTTTAGCGTCACTTATTTTAATTTCTGCATAATAATCATTTGAAGATATAATATTTCCATTTTGATCCAATGTGGTTATCCATGTATTGTGAGTACGATAAAAATCTTGCTCTAATTGCTGGATGGATTGCACATTTCCATTACTTTTTAAGTACTGTTTCTCAAATGATTTGATACTTGATATCAAATCATTTACTTTCTGATTTTCATAGTATTGCTTAAAGAAGATGGTCTGACCAATATAAATTGTACCTGTAATTAACAAACATAATGTTGTTGTTAATAAAAATAATTTTAAAACAATACCGTATTTCATAAACTCTCCTCAAACTTATACCCTGTTCGAATAATCGTTGAAATCAGTTTTGATTTGCTTCCTAATTTCGCTCGTAAATTACGAATATGTGTATTGATCGTTCGATCATCACCAAAGTAGTCATGTCCCCAAATCTTATATAAGAGTTGTTCTCTTGTAATCACGATTCCTTGATTTTGCATTAAATACGTTAAGATTTCAAATTCGGTATGTGTTAAATTAATATTTACTCCTTCTACCTTTACTAACCTTGAAGAAAAATCTACTGTAATGCCATTTTTAGTTAAAGTATCTATTGATCCTTCATTCAATCGATATCGACTTTCAAGTAAACGTTTGACTCTTGCTAATAAAATTGGTGGACTATATGGCTTTGTGACATAATCATCAGCACCTAGCTCAAACCCAAGTAATGTATCATCCTCATCAATACGTGCAGTTAACATGATGATTGGAACATTTGATCCCTTACGGATTCTTCTACAAACAGTCCATCCATCTACTTTTGGCAACATAATATCAAGAATAATTAGATGAAAAGCATGTTTTTGAAATGATTCTAATGCTTGTTCACCGTCAATGGCTTCAACCACCTCATAACCCTCGTTTAGGAAATAATCTTTCACAATTTCACGTAAAATAGTCTCATCTTCTACTATTAAAATTTTGTACTGCATTATCAATTCACACTCTCTTTCGATACTCCTTATTCTTAGAATTTATCCAATAACTCTTCGATTACTCCATTACTTAAATGAATAAATCGTTCCTATTAAGAACGAGAGTAGATTTAAAAGGGAAAAAACCGGAAATAAGAAAAATGTTGAAACTCTACCATTGTTATTTAATTGTTTACCAATGGTTATGTACTAACTTCTTTCAATATTTGAGTTTCAATAATTCTGTTTCAAAAAAGTATAGCCTGACGAAATAAAGATTAGGTAAAGATACCGAATAAAAGATTACGATCTCAAAAAATAAATAGTCCATTTTGTCATGGCTTCAGCAACCTTCTGGTGAGCTAATTAGCTGCTCATTGATCTTAAACTCAAGCACCGTTAGTTGATTAAGCACTTATGCTTCTTTACTTCTCATTCTAAACCCGTTCGCTAACCTTGACTCTCCAAATCATATGATCATACCCTTCGTCCCAATAATCCTTTAACAAGTAATCAGGTTCTCCAAACTTCTTTTTCCAGATTTTTTGTGCATTAGTATATCCACTATCTAAACAAAATTCTTCTATGTCTTTATTCTGTAAAGTAAAATACATTTTATTCAATAGCAAATTCCCTACCCCAATCCTCTGGTAGTCAGGAAGAACAAATACTGTACCTATTTCAATTAGCTCTTTGAAAGTATTGTTTGTACAATCACTAATGAGATCGCTTGCTGGGCCGTATTCAATTGAACCAATAATTTTATCACCATCTAAAGCAATCAAAAAATATCTTTTTTCACCATTGCTTTCATAATCACTTTCTAAGTATTTTTTCTTAACTTTAATTTCATCATTAATATCATCCGACTTCTCCCCTATACCTTCCTTATTAAACGTATCAATAATAACAATTCTAAAAAATTCATTTAACTGTCTAATGTCCTCAATACTTGGCCTTCTAATCACCACATTAATCACCCAAAAACCCTCCCAACTCCTATTCTCTTGAAACGAAATTTCATTAATCCTTTTTAAAGTGTGCTGCCTCGTTGGTTGAATAAGAAAAAGAGCTGCTTAAGCAGCCCGATAATCTTTAACTAAAGCACCCTATAGTTGAATAAGTAACATTATCAAATTTCAAAAAAGTTATGTCTCTCTACTTTACAAACTCTGAGAGAAAAGTTTTTATACCATTCAGATTTCCCTTTATTTTGTGCTACTCTATGGGCTGAATTTTCCTTCCATTCTTTTATGGATTGTAAAGAATCCCAATATGAAACAGTAATTCCTAGTCCTTCATCCCGTGCATCTTCGACACCTAAAAATCCATTCTGCTGAGAAGCTAGTTCCACCATTTTATCCGCCATTCTGCCGTAACCATTATCTCCTTCAGTTCTTTGTGAAGAAAAAATCACTGCGTAATAAGGTGGTTCCGGAGTTTTCGCAATTCCACTCATATTTAAGTCCCCTTAGAAATTTATTTTTCATTATTATAAAAAATTTCAGCATAATCTCTGGTCTTATTATTGAACTAAACTGCCCCGTTAGTTCAATAAGGATCCCCCCCCATCAACAGCAAATACTTTTTGTTTTGGTCGTGCTTGATTATGGGGAATCCGCTATTTTCTTTTACAGAAAGTTACTCCTACTAACAATCATAATGTAATGCTAATTAACCTTCTTCCTATTTAAAATATTAATATAAATTACTAGAGGTATAGTTGATAATGAAATAAAAATTATAAAGAAATAAATAATATATGTCCCAATATATTCTACGGCAACTGGTAACGGGAAAATGACTATTCCTATAATTATCGAATAAATACCCATTACTTTACCTAATTTTTCTTTGTCCCCCCCGAACGTTTCATCATTGTATCCAGCTATTAGAAATAATTTTTTCTTTGCCCAAATTAGATACGCCATTAAGAACATTAATAAGCCAACAAAACCGCATATTAGAACTGCAACATACATTTTCATCATCCTCCACACCAGAAATATTTTGATAATATTCTTATCAAGAGTAATTACATTGACACTTATTCAGCTAACCTKCCCCTTTAGTTGAAAAAGAAAAAAGAGCCGTTTATGCAGCTCAACGACATTTCACTAAAGCATCCGTTAGCTTAATAAGTAGTAGTTCCGATATTATGGAGAAAACTTAAAAAACTACTTAAATCGCATATCAAATCACAATAAAATTCACAGTGAATTTAGTACACAAAAACGCTTGGATAGAATATTCCAAGCATTTTCCATTTAATTTAGTATTTCGAGAAATTCTTTTCTATGATTTTCATTCTTTATTCTTAATACGTCGTTTTTAGATGGTCTTATTACAAATACGTTTAATCCTTCGTGATTCCAAACAAGAAATCCATCATTAGTACCGTTTTCATATATAACAGTAACCTTATAGTC
>NZ_JBFUHX010000033.1:0-10661 GCF_056402175.1 Paenisporosarcina sp. P4_B8
TTCCCAGTGTAAGCATTCATAATAACAGTTGGTTCACTAACGTTAAATTTTATTGTAAAAAAGCCACCCATTAGTTCAACAACTCATGCAAATATAAACACCCCATCCTTTGTATGTGAAGGGTTGGAGTGTTTAAAAACATCGATTAAACGCGTTTATACTAATTTAGATACGGGAACAAAATTAATCTGTTCAGCTTGATACATATTGTCTTTGAAAGTATAGGATATATGAATTTCATCTAAGTACCCAATACTAGCATTGCCATTAGTTTATTATTAATTACTTTATATTTCAAATTACCTCCAAAACCTGGGCTTGGGGAAAGATGTGTTGGATCTATTCCTAACTCTTTAATATTTATTTCTGTAGTCACATTAAAGAGAGGCACAAGTACCACTTGGACTCTGTACCTACTAAACAATCTCTAACATGAAAAATTAGATTAAAAGACAAAAAAGGCATGCTATTTACTCAAACCTTTTTTGTCTTTTTTATTTGAAATTGCATTATTCTTGTTGGCGAAGTAATAATTATTTCAACTCAATAGTTTCCGACATCCCATTCCATTTAATGGTTGCGTTTATATCTTTAGTTTCTTGAACAGAACAACCTTTACAAGAATATCCTTTAATTTCTAATACACCCTTATCAAGCCCTGAGTTCCCATCTACTTTCCCTGAACCATCTTCAATGATATAGTCAATTGTTTGTGGAATGAAGCCACCACCGACATATTCTATTCTAATGAATGTGGATTTTTCATTTTTACCAGTAATTTTCACTTCATAATTCACATCCCAATTACTACTTCCCCCTTCAAAACTTGTCATATTTGAACAAGCCGTAAGCAAAATTGATAGTAAAGTAATAATTAATATTAATTTCTTCGACATACAATCACCTCCATTTTTAGCAAATAAGTCAATATCGAACGCCCAAAAAATTATATTTCCTCCTCATACTGGTTAAATAACAATCGACATGAAGTGAAATATACTTTAAAAGATCTTTCCTTTTGCTCAATAATTCAAGATATATTAACTTATTCTGCAATATCTACGACTACCTCATTTTCTTTAATGATTTCAAAATTAATATGTTCAAAGGACTTGTTTGACTTTTTCCATCTATTATCATCAACCCATTTGTTCCAAGACAACATAAGACTGTTGAATTCTTTTAAATCAAAAGCGTGAGAAATACTGTTAGCTTGTTCCCACATAACCACTTGTATCTCGTTAGGGAAAGGAAGAGCATTTACATTATCTACTTTAATAAATAAATTCATATAATTTGTACCCCTGTATTCTTATTATTTTCTCTACAACCATATTTAACTTGGATAGGCTACACTTAGCTGGACAATCAAATAAAGGGCTGCTTAAGCAACCCTTTGAGCTTTAACTAAAGCACCCGTTAGTAAAAACAGTTTTTTAATCCGAAAAAGTTTCCCCTTTATCCAAGTTCAAAGTGTGATTGTTGATTATAATAATATGGTTATTTGTCCAAGCAACATCTGCCTTGTGCATATTGTCATCATAGTAGATATACTTCTTGAACCAAAGGGGACCATCTACTATTCCTACTACACTAATAGAGGTAGCTGCACCACCATTTAATGCGTAGAAGTCGATTGTCGTTTTAGAATCGGGTGATTGGGTTGTTGCAATGGGTTCTCTTGCAAATGTATTCACTACTATCCCTAATAGAAAAATTGCTGAAAGGGGAAATGCAATTAAGACAGTCAGCCAACTTCTCCATCTTGCTCCTCTTCTGCTTTTGTCTCTGAATCCCGAAATACCCATAAAAAAAGTAATAACAGTGAGCAACCATAAAACCGAAGCAGGTGGTGCAACTGACCACGAGTGGGTATAAGAAGCATATAAAGCCTGTAAAGAAAGAGCTGTTAATAACAAACATATAAGGAAAGACCACAAATTATATTTTCTTTCCACTAATTTACCCCCCGATTAGAAGTTCTGGTGTTCCAAAAAAAATCTTCTTTTCCAACTAAACTGCCCCTTTAGTACAATAAGTTCAACAAAAAGGACGTCAATCCCTAACTGGATCAACGCCCCTATTAGTTTAAGAAGAAGTCAATGCCTTGACCTGCTATAATTGATATTAATATCAATATAAATACAATAGTTGCTACAATTATTGTTTCACTTTTTCTTGTAGGTTTTCTATCATGATGTAAAACCTTCCGGTAATTTCCCTGTATTTTCATTTGTTTTTGTTTCTTATCGTCTGAATTCATACGGTCCCCCTTTACTAATCCAAAATGAAGTTAAGCACCCCTTAAAAAACCATCCCTTCCGTTCAATAATTTACATATATTAACTTATTCAACACCATTCCGAAAAAACCTTTTTGTTGAACTAAACTGCCCAGTTAGTTCAATAAGAAAAAGGGCTGTTTAAACAGCCCGATGATCTTTAACTAAAGCACCCGCTAGTAAAAAAGAATTCTATTATGAACACTCACAGTGCAAGAATTAAAAAACGGACGAAATCAAAGTTTCGTCCGCAGAAGTTTTACTTATTTATTGTACAATTCATCATATCTCTTAAAGAAGACAGCCATTTGTCCACGTTTCAACTCACTTTGGAATGCGTATTCTAGATTCGTTTTAGAAGATGTGAGTTTGGATTCAAACATGAATCTTAATCCTGTACTGGTAGACACTGGCTTCTTGTAATGGGCGGTTGCCAGGATATGAGCCATTTTACCACGTGTAATTGGCCTTGAAGCAGCATATCTATTATCCATTTTCGCAATAGTAGGTAGCTTGTATTTCTCAGCCAGCTGGTACGGAACCGAAGCCCAGAACTTTGGGTCTGCCGATTTTGTGTTCTTGACATCTTCAGGATAGAAGTATCGTGTCAAGATTGATAAGAATTCTGCTTCCGTCGTTGATGACAACGGTCTCAGCAGATTTTCATATTTCCCTGTTCTCGGGTTCTTCACGTTCATGTAGCCACTAATCACACCATTGTTGACCGCCCATAACATCGAGTCAGACCAGTATTGGCCCGTTCGGTAATCTGCATAGCTGACAAGCGTAGTAGAAGTGGCTGTTGCCGTTGAACCTGCAGCTTCCGCTGTAGTTGTGGATAATGGTACCGTTAATCCAAGAGTCAAGGAAAGCGCTATTCCTAGTGCTACTACTTTTTTCATTTTGATTCCCCCCATATTTCATTTCTTTTCTTCCAATCCCCTATTTTATACTATTTTCTATAAATTTACAATTTCATTTTGCAACTGGAAGAATTCACCACGTGTACTTAGTGAAAAGACTCCAAAAAGTGACATAAAGAATTCATTCTCTTCTCCAACTAAACTGACCCGTTAGTTCAATAAGAAATTAATTAATTTTTGCTAGTTTCACTTTTATTACTATTTTTAAAGCCCCTGAAAAATATGAAGCAGGTATTAGACAGATGAGTAATACAATAGTTGAAGAAGAATAAGGCTTTACTCCTTATTCAAGTAAAACAGCCGTTAGTTGAACAACACAAAAAAACCGACATTTTATTGTCGGTTTCTGAATTAATTTTATATAACCTTATTTACTATCTGTTTTTACTACTTTAAAACCATTTACACTTTCATTTTCAACCACATGTTTAAGAATTGACAATTTGTTATTCCAAAACTGCTCATAATAGGAAAGCCATAGTTTTAATTCTGCTAAGGGTTCTGGTTGCAACTGATAAATTTTTTCCCTACCAACTTTTTTTCCGCTTACTAAATTTGCTTCTGAAAGGATAAGTAAATGTTTTGCAACGGCTGTCCGACTAATTGGAAAATGAGATGTTATTTCTGAGATTGGTAATTCCTTGTTAGCAAGTAATCGAAGTACCTCTCTTCTAGTTGGATCAGCAATAGCTTGAAATACATCATGCTTTGCTGCTGTCATTTATCCTTCAACAACCTTTCGAAGTCGTTCATTTACAATTCCGACCCAGCCATTGTCCATTCTGTCACGAATAATAGAACTTTTCTCGTTCGCTTTTAGAAGAACAGTATCAGGAGATTTCCAACCACTGTGTATAAGTGTAAACTCCGTCTTCTCATCCAGCTCTTTTAAAAGAAACGTAACCACCCAACCTTCTGTATCCCATGAAAAAGAAACTTTGGTTGGTTCATCAATTTCTAATACTTTACAAGGAGATGGACCGAATGGGGATTGTATATGAAATTCATGACCTACTTTAGGTTCAAAATCATTTTGCAGAAACCATATTGCAATTCCCTCCGAAGTAGAAACCGTTTCCCACACTTTTTGTATAGGTGCTTCAAAAGTAACAATCTGCTTAATATCTTGTATTGTTTCCAAAATTATATTCTCCTTTATTATTAAATAAAACCTTTTGGTTATATATTAGATAATATAACACCTTTTGGTTTTATGTCAAAGAGGATTTCTCATATTTATTCTTCTTTTCAATAATTTTTCTTCAACTAACCTGCCCCGTTAGTTGAAGAAGAAAGAGTGCATAAACAACCCAAGAAAATTCACCTATGTTTCTCTAGATGAGTATCTTATTGTTGATGCCACTTTAATTAAAAGGAGGGAACAACATGGGATACTTTGTTACTGTAGAACCTGGTGTAAGGATATATGTAGAGGATGTAAACCCGGAAGGAAATAAAACAATACTATTTATACATGGTTGGCCATTAAATCATAAGCAGTATGAATATCAGTTTAATGTTCTTCCAGCAATGGGATATCGATGTATAGGCATTGACTGGAGGGGTTTCGGTAATTCGGATAAACCATACACTGGCTACAATTTTGACAGATTGGCAGATGATATCCATGCAGTAGTAGAGGCGTTGCAGTTAAAAGACTTCACACTTGCTGGACACTCTACAGGAGGGGCAATCTCGATTCGATATATGGCTCGACACCAAGGTTATGGAGTATCCAAACTTGTCCTTATAGACGCGCAATCTCCGTATAGTGTTCAAGAAGAAGTTGCAAATATGTTCATTTCAGGATCACTTAATGATCGACCTAAAATGTTGCAGGGAGTAACGGATCTCTTCTTCTTCCAGTATCTTACCATCCCATTTTCGGACTGGTTTTTTCAGCTCGGATTACAGGCAGCTGGTTGGTCGACTGTAGCAGTCATGAAGACACTAAGAGATGAGAACGTGTACTATGATCTTGACAAAATACTAGTACCAACACTGATTATTCACGGAATACATGATAAAATTGTTCCGTTTGATAAAGCTCAGGAAACAAATACGCTAATAAAAAATTCACTGCTTGTTCCATTTCAATTCAGCGGTCATGGTCCTTTTTGGGAAGAACGTGAGAAGTTTAACCAGCTATTGATGCAATTTATTGGCTAATAGTTCACTTCAGCTAACGGATAACGATATTTTTTTAACCGCTCTTCTCATGGGCGGTTTTCCTTTGAAAAAATCAACAATAAACGATAACAGAGCCTATAATTAAATCTTTCAAATTCTCTCCTCCATCGATTGTTGTTCCTTCTTTATCTGCCCATTGAGTTCATTTCACTGTTCTTGATAAGGTTTTCCACTGGACTTCAGTTACATTTCAGTTTTCTTCTTCAACTAAAGCACCCGTTAGTTGAACAAGACTTATTGTAGTGTTGACTTATGATATGTAATAAAGTAGTTACCACAAAAAAAGCTGCTCATAATAGAGCAGCCAAAAAAAGCACCAAAATTTTAAATTAAAAATTAGTTATGTACTTGAAGTTTGTTACCGTTTGGGTCATAAAAGTAAAAAAACTGATGCCCTTCATCTTCTTGTATGGATTCTACTTTTACATCTTGACTCACTAAATATTCGTAGAGTTCATTAATATTTGGAGTTGTGAAACCAACAGAAAATTCTGCTTGACCACTTTTGAGAAAGTGACCACGGGAATTCTTATCTGCTTCTACTAATACTAATAATGGGCCTGTTTCAAGCTCAAAAACAGCTAAGTCATCTCTGTTAAATCTTAATTTGAACCTTAAACATTCTGAATACCATGCAATTGATTCACTGAGATCGACAACTGGAATTCTAAAATAATGGATACCATTGAATAGAGAATTACTCATCTGTTCCTCCTATAGTAAATTTGACTCTGTATATTTCTCTAATCTTATATAAAAATCCTTTATTTTATTGAATTTTTTTAGTGCACAGTTCGACCATACTACGCTTCTTCAACTAACCTGCACCGTTAGTTCAATAAGAAAAAAGGCTTCACTCCTTATTGAAGTAAAGCACACGTTAGTTGAATAAATAAGTTCCTCTTTTGGTTGTAAAATATTATCGTCCATGCAGGTTATTCCTCTTCTATAACTATGCTATAAGAAATATTAAGCTTATGCCAAACCCATCTTTGAAAAAGTTCGTCTATTACTTTTTTTCTGCTTTATCATCCATACCCTCGTCAATACCTAATTTTTCAAAAGTGAATGTTTCTATCACCCTTGAATCTTCAAGTGCTGTACTAAATGAAAAAGTAACTTTTTTACCCATTTACTTCACAATTTTGACTAAAAGGACCAATCCTATTATTGAACTAACCTGCCCCGTTAGTTGAACAAGATTAATTTTCATGGGAGTTATTCAATAAGAAAAAAGAGCTATCAAAGCAAGCCCAAGGAACGTCAAATAAAGCTCCCAGTTACTTGAAGAAGCCCTATTCCTTATACCAATTTTCATCAAATTTCAGGTCAGCAATTACTAAAAAGAGTCCTGATTCTTTTATGAATCGGACTCTTTATTTTTGTATATATCTAAGCATTTCCGCCGTAAAAAATGATTGCGGTTTATAATTCCTTTTCGGTTGTAGTCACAGCACAGTAATTTCTTCAACAAAAGTCCCCCTCAAGTGTTTTTAAAAAAATTATCACTCTTTCCTGTAAGTGAAGGCGAAAAGAACAAATACTCATCCGAAAATGAAAGCATCTGAACGTCTCTGCGGCTAGCACAGGAACAACCGCTGCGAGACAAGCGCTAGTACCCACATTCATGAGTCTGTGGGATACCTTTGTTTACATGGCTTTCCTGTCCTCGATTTCCCAATGTTTCAAAGAAGGAAACGGATCATATGCCCATTCAATCCGGCCATTGAATTTATACATTCCATAGTGAAGATGAGGTGGGAACTTGCCTGAAGTCCCTTTCTTCCCGTACCCGGAACTTCCAACATAGCCGATGATCATCCCAGGCTCCACAATATCGCCTTCCTTGACGCCTTTATTGAAATGCGACAAATGGGCGAAGTAATGGTACGTATTATCGATATCGCGGATTCCGACACGCCAACCGCCGAAGTCATTCCAGCCCATTACCTCAATCACGCCATATGTTGTAGATCGGACCGGGACACCATAGGAAGCATACAAATCCGTACCTTCATGCATTCGGCGTCCGCCCCAGCCACGGCTGGAACCCCATGTACTACGGTAGCTGTAATCGTTTCCGACAGGAAGGGGAAAGGCATGTTGATCCAGGTCTAGCGTTTCAAAATGTTGGTAGATCCGTGCAATTATCATAATCTGCCTAACAGCTTCATCGCGAACGTAATAATCTTTAAGTGCCTTCTTGAAATCATTTTCGGAATGTCCGTATTTAATCAAGTAATTGGACAGCGTGAGCATCAAGTCGTCATTATTCTCTAGGTCTGCCTTGCCGTCCCCACTTCCGTCCATTCCATTCCCACCGAAAAATGAGATGGCAGAGGAAAGCCTATCGTTCTTGACCGGGTTCAAGTCACCCACCCAAAATGCATCTGAAAACTGAAGGGCAATTGGACCTTCCCTTTTTGTTAGATCGTTACGGACCTGCTGGATATTACGCTCATACTTGTCCACTGCCGCCAGAAAGTACCACGGCACAGAAGGATTTGAATAATGTTGGTAATAGCCCATACGCTGGATCAAAAGCTGTTCTTTGGATTGTTCGCTTTCAGCTGTAGCAACCGACGCCAAAGCGAAAAAACTCAACACCAAAAAAATCGGGTATCGAAGACTCTGGAACAAAAATAAAACCCTCCTTTTAGCAACACATTACATAGTTTCTCCTTTTCATTTATTTTCATGAATCATTTAGTTGAAATGAAAAAATTGCCACCTGCAGGAGGGAAAAAGTGAGCTAACTAAAGAAAGCCTTGACTGAATAATGTACAGATTCCAACTCGCAATTCACTTTTTTCATCAGAATCCCAGAAAAGGAGAGTGAGGACAATTATAATAATCACTGTTCTAATGCTAAGTAAAAGGAAATTGGCGATTTGATAAACATAGTTCGACCAAAATTTCCCTAAAGCAGGTCGAATTTAGTGAGCGCTATAAAGGTATAATTTATTGCTTAAAGTAAAAAATATAATGGATGTGATACTTGATAATAATTGGATTAGGGAAGTGAAGAATTGAAGGGAAAGTATGTTTTAGTGTTATCTACAATTATTCTTGTAAGTTCCATTTTCTATGCTGGATTTAATGTATTTGCTGATAAGGGACGTCGCCATTACGAACAAACTGGGGAAGTGGTGTGGGATATAAAAACGGAAGAAAAAATAGTAGCTCTTACATTTGACGACGGTCCCCACCGAAAATATACTGCTGAAGTTTTAGATTTATTAGGTAATTACGATGCTAAAGCTACTTTCTTTATTATTGGAGAAAATGCAGAAAAATATCCGGAACTGGTATTAAGAGTACACGATGAAGGGCATGAAATAGCAAATCACACATATACACATCCTTTAAAAACAACAATCACAAAATTAGAGAAAGAATTAAAACAGACCAATGAAACAATATACAGTATTACGGGTTCTTACCCAAAGTTGTTTCGACCTGTTGGCGGGCAATATACAGATGACATGATCAAGTTGGCTGTGGACAAAGGATACACAGTTGTAATGTGGTCTTGGCACCAAGATACAGAGGATTGGAAAAACCCCGGTGTTAAAAAAATCGTCAATAAAGTATTGAATGTTACAAAACAGGGCGACATAATTCTTTTCCATGATGGTGGTGGTAATCGTAAACAGACGGTGAAAGCACTTGAGGAGATTTTGCCTGAACTTCAAAAACAAGGGTACAAATTTGTAACTATTTCTGAACTTATTGAGTATAAAAACAACAAATAATAGTGGTTGAAGCAGAAGATTTTCCGTACATTTGATTAAAAATAAAAAAACTCATAAAGGGATTTTGTTACGAAATTCCTTTATGGGTTTTTTACTATGTGAGATAAAAACTTATAAAGTTATTCATACTCTCTTACTAATTCCAATTTCTCATATTTTCTTCACTGCGGTTAACACTCTTGGTTTCGATCGATTTGAACATGTACACGGAATAACCAACTAAACGACTTGTCATACATTTTAACATCTTTCTTGTTGAACTAACCTGCCACGTTAGTTCAATAAAAAAGTGATTAACCCCGACCTGAAGTAAAGCACCCACCGTTTGCTGAATTAGACGATACTCTCTCTGTAAAAATCCACTAAATCAGGGTCCTTTTCCTCTAAAATGTCTTCAAAGCTATCCCAACCCTGCTTACTTATAAACCCAGCTTCCTGTGATGTAATAGGAATAAGCCAGGTCATTAGAATTGAAGAGTTTTTATTAATATCGTAGCTATGGAAGCTTTCAGGAAAATAAACTGGAATGCTGGAATATAAAGCTTCAAGGTTCGAATCATCAAATAATGGACCGTACGGACCTATTACATCCCCTCTCAAGAGTGCAGAGTGATCTTTAAGAATGGACATACCAACCTGGTGGAGAATACCTGGTATGTCATCATCCCCAAATTCCGAATAAGAAACCATTATTAACTCTTGACGAATCTCCATTTCATTTTCAGGCGATGCCAAAATATGATTGCTCAATCCTAACGTGGAGTAGGTCGTAGTTTTTTGGAAGGGACCTTTGCTAAATTTAACAATTTGGAA
Organism: Paenisporosarcina sp. P4_B8; assembly: GCF_056402175.1. Classification (NCBI taxonomy): domain Bacteria; kingdom Bacillati; phylum Bacillota; class Bacilli; order Caryophanales; family Caryophanaceae; genus Paenisporosarcina; species Paenisporosarcina sp. P4_B8. Next base: position 9,963 of record NZ_JBFUHX010000033.1, read on the forward strand.
TGGTAATTCTGCACTTTCCGCATCATCCCCAAACCCATAAAGAATTTCACCTAAATTATCTTCTAAAAACTCAATAAATGTTTTCATTTTCACCTCCAGAATAAATAGTTTTGGATTAATTCTGTCTAGCACTAATTCCACTGTGATTCAATTTTATCATTTGAATTCTTATTGAACTAACCTCCCTCTATAAATATTGATGTATCAACGGTTTGCACCACTTCGTAATGTAGAAAAAATATTTTTTATACAATTTATAAACATAGTCTTGAATTTCTTGTTTTTATTACCAAATAGAGCGTACGCTTCGCTAAAACTAATGGAAATCATTAGCTGTCTTATCCACTATGTGATGCACTATGGATCTCTGCGATACTTATGACGACGTACCCTCCCATGTCTCTTAGCGTCAATGCGCTTACATTCCTTCGTTCGGTCTATTCATAAGGCAGAGGCCTGCTAAGCTGCCCCGGGGACTCATAGTCTTAGTTTAGTTATTTTGCTGGCTTCTCCGTGTCATCCTTCTGGTTATAGGTCTCGATGATAAGAAATGTTTACGCTGTCTCTGCGAGACAGTAGAGATCCTTCATCATATATTGCTCATTAAAATGGACTTTCTTTTTACAAATACCATGCAATACTTTTAGTAATTTACCGCACAGGACCACCATCGACTGCTTACCCCGCAAGGGATTTTGT
>NZ_JBFUHX010000034.1:0-9237 GCF_056402175.1 Paenisporosarcina sp. P4_B8
TTCTGGAGCTTTCTCGCCCCCATAACATTACATTGTGTCCAACCTTATGAACATACCAAGCCAGGAAAGTTCCCCAACGGCCACATCCTAAAACCGAAATTCTCATTATTTTATCTTCCTCATTTATTATTTGTATTTCGAAACAAAAATGTCGATGTATTTTGTTTATCACAACTTCCACACCAATACCATCTTTTCCTTCTTCAACTAACCTGCCCCGTTAGTTGAACAAGAGAGATTGTTTCAGCACTAAATTTCAGTTATTTAATGGTGAAGTTTCGAAACACATCAATTACTAAAGGTATTCCACAAACTACTAACATTAAAAATCCACTATTTCGAAAAATCGCATCTACATGTTCCATGACGTCTCTCCAAAAGAAAAAAGAAGGTACAGGAACAATCATCAATATAAAACCAACTACAAATCCATAGAAAAAAGTTCGTTGTTTATCCAAGTTCATCCCCCTATCTCGTTTGTACAATAAGTTCACAAAAAATGTGTTAATCCTTCTTAGATCAACACACCCGTTAGTTCATTTTCTTTGCAATATAATATTTCCTATTCACCTCATATAAAATGGTATTGTTATTTTCTTTGTTTTTATATAAAGGTGTACCAATTTTCTTTATTGTTTGTAAAGTACAATGAAAAGTGATAAACATCTTTATGGAATTCATCGTATAGCTCTTCGACTAGCGAAGGCTCTGACCTCACAACTATCCCCCCGATCTTGTAGATGCTAATAAGACGTTTGAAGAAACACTTTATTTCATTTTCAAATAAGAATAATTTAATTACACTCTGGAAATGTATTTCAATAAGAAAAAAGGCTTTACTTTCTAAGAAAGGAAAGCCTTTTGATTAATACTTCAACATTTCGTTATACATATAGAGGTTGTCTACAACTTTACTGTTTCCAGTAATTCTATATTAGACACGAATCCTTGATTTCCCTTTAAATTAATACAATATTTTTCCATTTCACAAACCTTTGTACATTTTTTGCTATATAAAAATGTCTATCAAATCTACTTACAATTTGATAGACATGTTAATTAGTTATGGATTTTAAACTGCCTCTTCCACTATGCCGTTCTGCAGCAGGTACATTTTGTGATACAAGCCTTTTCTTGCAAGCAACTGTTGGTGATTGCCCCGTTCAACGACCTCGCCTTGATGAAGGACTAAAATCAGCTCTGCATCTTGAATCGTACTCAAACGGTGGGCGATGGCAATCGTTGTTCGTCCTTGTCGCATTTTTTCAAGACTTGATTGAATTGCCACTTCTGTTTCCGTATCGATGTTTGCTGTTGCTTCATCCAGCACCAAAATCTTCGGATCCGTCGCCATCGTACGGGCGAATGCGACGAGTTGACGCTGACCACTTGAGAAGGTTGAGCCTCGCTCGGTTACTTTTTGCTTATAGCCTTCTGGCAACAGATTGATGAAGCCGTCAGCTTGAACAAACTCTGCAGCAGCACGTACTTCGTCATCCGTCATACTTTGCTTGTGCAAACGAATGTTGCTTTCGATATCCCCGAAGAACAAGAACGGATCTTGTAGCACAAGCCCCATTTTATCCCGTAATTCCTGAGCTTTGAAATCTTTTACAGATTGTCCATCTATCAAAATATCACCTTGTTCAAACTCATAAAAACGCATCAATAAATTGATGATGGAACTTTTCCCACTTCCAGTATGGCCGACAAGCGCTACCGTTTCCCCAGGATTCGCGGTGAAGGAAATGTTTTTCAATACATCTGTTTGTCCATCGTAAGAAAACGTTATATTTTTGAATTCAATTTTCCCAGCATCGATCCGTGCATTTGTGTTCGCCTGGCTTGGCACAAGTTCCTTTTCATCGAGTAGCTTGAAAACACGTGATGCCGCTACAATGGCTTGTTGGAAAATCGATAAACGTTGCATAACTTGATTAATCGGTTCAAAGAATCGGTCAATATATGTCACGAAGGCGTAAATCACACCCACTTCGATCGTATTGCTGAATGAGGTTACCCCAAAATAGCTTAGCAACATAATCAGCGCAAGTGCATACACCAAATCAATCGCGGGACGCAGCAACAAACTATCCATTTTGATGTTACGCTTGCCTGCTTTCCAGTGCTGTTCATTGATGTCATTGAATTCATCTTTCAATCTCGGTTCTTGTCGGAATGCCTGAATCATGGACATGCCTTGCAAGGATTCTGCCAGTTTAGCATTTAATTGACTTAATCGTTCACGTAAATCTTGGTAAAACACCGAGCTGTAACGACGGTACGTTTTTATAATCATAAATAATATCGGCAATAGCAATAATGTAACGAGGGCCAGTTTAACATTCAGAATGAACATCGCGATGTAGACTCCGACCACTAAGAAACCACTTTGCAAGAAACCGACCAAGACACTGACAAACATATCTTTAATGGCTTCCGTATCATTCGTTACGCGAGACACAATGCTTCCGGCAGGTGTTTTATCAAAATAACGCATGCCGAGGTTCTGTACTTTCGTAAAGACATCAATTCGCATTTGCTGAATGATTTTCAGTGCTATCTCCTGGAATTTCAGCAGCTGGAAATAACTAATGAAAACATTGGAGATTTGAATGAATAAGTACGCACTCGCCAGTCCGACTAGTGGTCCCGTCGGAAAGTTTTGAGCGGTCAAATAATCATCTATAAACGTTTTAATCAATATCGGTCCAACAACGTCCCCAACTACGGTAAGGCCTAGTAGGAATAACGCAAATGTAATGACTTTTTTATGTGGCTTCAAGTAGGAAATGAGTCTTCTTAAGATGATGCCTTGATCTTTTCCTGTTAGCTTTGGCTGTTCTTCCATTACACCTCACCTCCCATTTCAACAAGTGCTTCTAATTGTTGTAACTGATACATTTCGTAGTAACGTCCTTTTTGGTCCATGAGGTCTTCATGGGACCCTTTTTCAACAATTGTTCCTTCATGAAGCACGATGATTTGATGTGCATGTTGAATCGCGCTCAATCGATGTGCGGTAATAATGGTGGTTTCATCCAGTCGGGATGCTTTTAACGACTCAAGGATTGCTTCTTCTGTCCGCGCATCAACTGCAGATAACGAATCGTCCAAGATTAACAATTCCGGCTTCATCATCAATGCACGGGCAATCGAAATCCGTTGCTTTTGTCCACCAGATAACGACACGCCTCGTTCGCCGACAATGGTTTCATAACCATTCGTGAATTTCAGTATGTCTTCATGAATGTGTGCGAGCTGAGCCGCTTCATACACTTCTTCTATTGGAGCACTTGTATTCGCAAAGGCAATATTTCCTGCAACCGTCGTTGAAAACAAGAAATGATCTTGCGGTACATAACCAATTGCTGAACGCAGTCGTTCTTTTTTGTAGGCATTGATGGAATGGCCACCATAAGTAATCCACCCATCGTATCCTTCGAACTCACGTAATAACAACTTCAAGATAGCTGTTTTCCCTGAACCCGTCTTGCCGACAATTCCTAACGTTTCTCCACGTTTCAGTGTGAAGTGAACATTTTTCAGGGCAGCGCGGTCGTCTTCCGGGAATTTAAATTCATCGATATGAACATCCAGGTCGCCCTGCGCTTTTACATCTAGTGCATGTTCCGCGTCATCAATATCGATTGGTTCGGCAAGCAATGCGCGAATCCTATCGTAAGAAGCACGTCCTCGTTCAACAATGTTGAATAACCAGCCGAATGCGAGCATTGGCCAGACTAGCAACCCAAGATAGGCAGTAAATGCAATCAAATCCCCGATTGACATTTCATTTGCCATGATAAATCGTGCACCGAACACGATTGATAGGAAAAACGAAGTACCAACAATTGCCGATATCGTTGGATCGAATAGTGAATCCACTTTGGCTACGTGTATGTTCTTTTCGACTACGTCATCCGATAACTTTACAAAGTCTTGGATGTCTTCTTTTTCCTGACCAAATGTTTTAATGACTTTGATTCCCGAAATACTTTCCTGTGCTTTATCGTTCAAATTCGAGAAGGCTTCCTGGGCAAAGTGGAAACGATTATGCAACAGTGTTCCGTAGTAATTTGTCAAATACGCCATGATCGGCATGGGAATCAATGCAATGAGCGTTAATTTCCAATTGATTGTAATTGCCATCGCGGCTATAACAAACCCACCTGTAGTCAGTGAATCGACTAGCGTCAAGACACCCGCTCCTGCCGTCTGTTGAACAGCTGATAAATCATTGGTCGCATGTGCCATCAAGTCACCAACACGGCGCTTTTGATAAAACCTAGGTGACATGCGGGTAAAATGTTGGAATAAACGTTCTCGCAATTGACGAGCAAGTAAAATTGCCGAACCAAAAATCATCGTACGCCAGTAATAACGAATGATATACATGGCCAGAGCGGCACCTGCCAGGAACAACAGCCATTTCACAAGTGCTTCGCCTGTTAAAGTACCCAATCTAATTTCATCGACGACATATCCTATTATTTTAGGTGGCAGCAGTTGCAAAAATGCAACGACCATCAGCATCAAGATGCCGAAGATATACTGTTTCTTTCTCTCTTTAAAAAACCACCCTAAATCTAAAAATACTTTCACGCAGTAATCCCCCGATTCTTTTTTTCAGACTTTACTAGTTTAGCAAATGTTCGGAATTTAGAGAAGATACGAAATGGAAATTATTCGGATTGGGAAATAGTTCGAATAAGCGATGTGGATTTTCTCACATCTCCCACACCCCGGCCTTACTAGAATGGCCGGGGTGTAACATCTCCCTCTTTTTTTATTCGGCTTTATGTCCCCCGATTAACTTGGAACGAGCTCGGGCTGTTCCGGCGTCTGTATAGGAAACGGCACGCAGTAAAGCGGCCGAACCATATTTGCTGCGAATGTGATCCATGGCTGAACCTAGCTTTCGCTTGCGCCACTTTTCCGCTTCAAATAGGCTGAGCTGCATCGAATGCTCAGGCTCCATATTTGATAAAGTTACGGACAGTCGTCGGACGGGTCGGTCATCAAAATGTTCATCCAGCAGCTTCACACACATCTTGTAAATTTTCATTGTGTCGTTTGTGGCTTCTTCCATTGAACGGGAACGATGAAACCCACCGCCAAAGGCCTCTTTACTGTACTCGGCACCGAGATGAACGGTACGCCCGACTTTACCCGCTTCCCGCGCACGTCTTGCCACGTCTTCCGTCATTTCAAGAACAACGGCAAGAATTTCTTCCTTCTTACGGTAATCGCGAAATAGAATTTGCCCTTTTCCGTAACTGACCTGCCCTTCGATAAGAGGTGCACCGAGGTCGGATAAATCAATACCCCAGGCGTGATGGTACAGTTGGTTTCCCATGACCCCGAATTTTGCTTCAAGCGTCGCCAACTTCGTTTTCGCAAGATCTCCGACTGAAAAAATCCCCATGGCATTCAAGTTTTTTTCCATTCGCGGTCCAATGCCCCACATTTCGCGAAGTGGTGACACTGGCCATAACTTTGTTGGGACATCTTCATAAGTCCAACGTGCGAATCCTGTTTTTTTGGCATCCAAATCAAGCGCCAGTTTCGACATCAACATATTCGGACCCATGCCCATCGCAGATGGCAATTGAAACTGCTCTAGTAAATCGTCCTGAATGCGCTGGATGGTTTGCTCGACAGGTCCCCATAATCGCTCCGTCCCTGCCAAATCAATAAAACTTTCATCCACGCTGTAGACATGAATCGCTTCTTTTGGCACATACTCACTGAGCAAACGGGTAATTTCCATAGATACCCGCACGAAAAAGCCCATTTTAGGTTCAATCAGCCGAATATCTGGGTGATCCGGTATTTCAAATAAGCGCGTACCTGTCTTCACGCCAAATTCTTTTTTTAATGGTGGGGAAGCCGCTAACACGATGCTTCCCTTCTGTTGTTGATTCCCAATAATCGCAATCGGGGTTTTCATCACGTCAAGTCCTTCATCCGCTGCCGCACAGCTTGCATAAAAACTCCGCATATCGAGACAAACGATTTTCCGATCGGGATATTGTTCATACATGATGTTCTCCTCCTTCAAAACGAACAAATGTTCTTAAATGAATTATACCCCGAACGAATGTTCTTAATCAATGGATGGAAAACATTTTCATTTTGAGGTGAGGAAACTTTCAGGTTGAAGGAATGGCACTCCAGGTAGACAGAATGGGAATCTAGGTAGACAGACCACTCGTCCAGGTAGACACAATGGTTCTCCAGGTTGCACAAAATCACGAAACCCATAAATTTCCCAAAGAAAAAAACGTTCGAAAAATATCGAACGCATCAGAAATCAATCACGCAGCATGAATGAATGCAAATTGTAGCAGCACCACTAGAAAAAAACGACGATAATTAGTAAGGCTATTCCTATTAGACAACCGCCAATTAAGTCAGAGTTGTTCCACAAAAAATATATTGTGCTTTTATTGTTAAAATCGTATGATTTTACTCTTTTTATTAACCATAATCCGAAAATGATAAGAAAAATCAGTCCAAACATAATTAACATGGGAGTTTCTTTTATATATACTTCAGTTTCCACTAAAAATCCTCCCTTGAAATGTAACTATCCTGAGCCTTGATTTTAACTTAAGCACCCAATTAAACTAAAAACCTATTTTAGTTATACCAAGGTCGGTCTAACGTTATTGGGCACCCTTTTAATTAGGTAAGAAATACTGAAATAAATAACGAAAAGAACCGTTACTAAAAGAAAGGGAACTAATGCCTTTCTTATTTCTTCTTCGCCTTCAGCTTTCTTAACCTTCTTTCTATAATCAATCCAACTAATAAACGTTACAATCGAAATTAAAATTACATATGGAAGTTCTTCCAGGTGAATCCCCCCTTATCCCCGATATTTGATTCAAAAAATCTAACCCTTTTTATAACTAACCTGCTGAGTTTGTTGAATAAGGAAAAGGGTTTCTTCATTGCCCATTGATCTTTAACTAAAGCATCAGTAGTTGTATAAGTAATACAATTTAATATATTTCTCTTGTCTTATTGTTAATAAATCTATTTAGCGCAATAACAATTAAAATCATCCCTAGTATTAAAAAACTTATGAAAAAATATTTCAAACCAATAGTTGGAGAATTTGATACAAAACCACTTAATACCAAGAATATTACGCCAATAGATGTTAGGAAATACGAAAACAACTTATCGTTACGTTTGAGTAGAATATATCCTAAAAGGATTAGAATGTACGTACTACTGAGTAACATAATTAAAGGAAATGTAGGTAAAAATTTAGCTGCATATACAAAATAGTCAATTGTTAAAATATCGCTTGCTTGCTTCACAGGACCATTTAACATCTCAGAAAAGATAGCTGTATGTTTCCATTCCCAAGAGACATCTAATATTTTACTTCCCTCATACCATGAAGCTAGAGCAGAAAAGATGAAAGCCATTGAAGCTATAGATAAATGGATAATAATTTTAAAAGACATGTTTACACCTCCAAGATATACTCAATATTAACATTAATTTACATTACAGAAAACTTACAGGGGATGTAATATTGAACTAATCTCCACGTGTAGTTGAACAAGAAAAAAATGCTTTACTCCTATTTGAAGTAAAGCACCCATTAGTTGAACCTAAGTATCATCCCATTTTTCGTCGTTCCTGAATAAGAAAAGTAATAAGTATCTTATCCGTTTCGGTTGAATTACTTTTTACTATTTTTATGCATTTTTCCATACAGTTGCATATTTCTTTGGATATTTAATATCTTCTGCCAGGCTATCAAGATCTAAATGTATTTATTATAAGGTTAAATCAGATGACTCTGGAACAACTACAGGCTCACCTGCTTTTAATAATACTTTGTTTCTTCCTAATAACACGCCAAGTATTAACATAAGCACTCCCGTACCCAATAGAATCCATTCAACTCTCACTACATCTGCCATAGGTCCAAAAATGAGCATTCCTATCGGCATCATAGATGTAGCAATCATCCCGAATACACCAAATACTCTACCTAAGTAATCACCCTCGACTCGCTCTTGAATCAGTACAGTCGTCGGTGTATTGAAGACTGGCATTGTCACTCCGAATATCGCCATGAAGAGTAGATAAGCCCAAAACATTGGCATAATCCCTAATGCAATCGTACAAACCCCCATAATAATACTTGCAAGTGTCATCGTATGCACCTTATTTGAAAAGCCTCCCCACCAAGCAATAATGCCTCCGCCTGCCATCATTCCAATCGAAAAGGCTATTTCAATTGCAGTTAACCGCCATACATCATCACCAAAGCTCCGAGTCACTTGTAATGGAGTTAAAAATGCTGCAGGCGCCATTAAAACAAATAACATCGCGAAATACAAAAAGAACGTTTTCAAAAAAGCGTGGTTATTAATATATGTTAAACCTGCTTTAAAATCAGTAAGATAGCTTGTTGTTTGTACCTCGGATGCCTTTGCATGTACCTGAATTTTTAAGAATACAAGCAAAGTTACGATTGCTATAGCTGCAGTTACCACATCTATAAAGAAAATACTTTCTAATGTGGCCATTGTCAGCATTGCCGCACTCACCATAGGAGACACGAACATAATAATAGCCTGTATACTTCCGTTAATTCCACTTACCTTCGTCAGATTATCCTCTGGAACAATTTGCGGTAAAATAGCCCCTACTGCTGGACCTTGAATACCTGTTCCTATCGCTCTAATAGCAGCCATAGCAAACAGTAACCAAACTGCCTCATATCCCAGTAAGAAGACAATTGCCATGACGAGAGTTGCAACAGCAATTAATCCATCCGATAAGATGATGAGTACTTTTCGATTGTATCGATCTGCCCATACTCCGGCAAAAGGCGATAAAATAAAAGTAGGGATGAATCCACATAAAATAAACAGTGTCATCATCATTCCTGATTGTGTAGTAAGTGTTATATGCCACATAATCGCATATTGAACCAGTGAGGAACCAAAAAGTGATATCGTCTGACTACTTAAAAAGATAATAATATTCTTTTTCCAATTTTCATATTCCATATTCATTTTCGTCACGACCTTTTCTGTATATTTCCTACAATGAAAAGTAAATGGTTAAGGTCTTTTTTTCTCGAATCGAAAAATAGTAGTTTCATTACTATTTTTAGACAACAAAAAAAGAGGGTAGATTCAACCTCTCTTTTTTTGATAAACATAAAAATAAAGTTTTCCTAAAGAGACAGACTAATCC
>NZ_JBFUHX010000035.1:0-7738 GCF_056402175.1 Paenisporosarcina sp. P4_B8
GGAGGGTCCGTCATCATAAGTTTCGCAGAGATCCATTGTGCATCACATAGTGGAGAAAAAAGCTAATGATTTCCATTAGTTTTAGCGAAGCGTACGCTCAATTTGGTAATAAAAACAAGAAATTCAAGACTATGTTTATAAATTGTATAAAAAATATTTTTTCATTACTAAGTGGTGCAAACCGTTGATACATCAATATTTATAGAGGGAGGTTAGTTGAACAGTGTTGTTTAACTTGTGTTCAACAATCGGTCCAGTTTGTTGAACAAGGATATTTTCTGTTTTTTATAATTGGTTCATTATTGAAATGAAGTCACTTATCGAAAAAATGGACCGACTCAAATCCGTAATGCTGTTCAGTAACTGGAAAAGCTATTTGCATAAAAATAAATAAATTGGAGACAATAGGGCAACTTTGTGACATTACATATTACTTGAAAATACTATTGTCCTACTTTGACGGGGGAGGGGTCGCTGGTTCAAGTCCAGTTGGGATAATAACTTAGACACTTGATTTTCAAGGTTTTTTTTATTGTATAACAGCTGTTGAATTTCAATAAAACAGGGTTAATGGGGCAGGATTGGGGCACAAAATTTTTAGTTAAAGTATTTAGATAAAGATGAGGATAAGTAAGGCAGCGAATTCATTAGGAACGCTGCCATTTTTTAAAATTATTGAGCGATAGAATTTTATCTAAGGAAATTGATAATTATTTGGATATTTATTGATTATTGATTTGGCCAATGAATTGGCTTTATTCATTTCCTGATTTTCCATATAGTAATTAAAAAGTTGAATTTGATAATGTTCTGATGCTTGTTCCAAGCCTATTTTATTGAAATATGGTTTAGCTTTATACTCAAGGTACTGATAATAATCATCTTTTTGATCTTGAATTGTAAGGATATGAAGATTAAAAAAATGAACATGGAGTAAATCATTCGTTTTTTTAGCAAGCTTAAGTCCTACTTTAGCTAGAGCTAAAATTTCATCTTTCGATTTCAATTTCCCCTTAATTAGAGTGTTGATATATGCTTCTAGAGAGCAAAGATAATAATATGAATTCTTGTGTTCCCATGAATACATAGCATTTTCGTAGCACTCAATAGCCATTAAATAATTCCCTTCACGAAGTTTATAGTATCCAAAATTAGTGTAGAGACTAGCCCTATGATCATCAAGTCCGTATTCTACCGTCAAATCGATTAGTCGATTATATTCAGAATCTAATGAGATCATCTCATTAGATTGGGCAAGTTGCATTAGTATGAGTGTTTCAGTTTCAATCATTCGGGTAAAGCAACGAGCGTCTTTAAAGTACTGCAAAGCTTTACTTGCATAGTACAAAGCAAACACTCGTGAGTTAATAGAATTATAGGCGTATGCCAAATGATATAGATATTCATGTGTATATTGATTTCCATCAATATCATTTAGAATTGCAATGGCTTTATGATAGTCTTTAGAATATCTTAATTCGTAAAATGCTTTATTGTGAAGGAATAAATTTTTTTCAAATTGAGAAAACTCCTTGCAAGATTCCATTTTATTCAAATACTTAAGCGCCTGGGATTGATCACCTGTTAATAAATAATGCCTAGTAAGAATAAGTGTGTAAAATTGGAAGAAAGTAGGCATTTGTAGAAGTGGTACATGTTCAAGTTTATCCTTTAACTGATCCGCTTTTGAATAAATTTTCATACTAATAGAATATAGCCATTCTTTTAGTAGTGTATCTAGACTCATATAAGTTTTTATTTCAGTTTGCAAATCTATTTCTAGTTTATCAGCTAATAATTGGAGTGTTTCTTGAGAGACTTCAGTTAATCCTCGTTCGATCTTACTAATGTGAGTTGCAGAACATATCCCTTCTCCTAACTCAGCTTGTTTCATATTTTTCAGTGTTCTATAGAATTGAATAATTTTACCTTCAATCAAAATATAACCCTCATTTTGTTGTAATTTACTATAAATATTATCATAACCCCAATTTGAAATAAGGTATTTACTTGTTTTTTTGAAATTAAAAGAAAAAAATTAAAGTGTTTAGGTGGAAAATCACACAAAAAACCCCCATAGCTATATTAAATACCTGATAATATAATAAGTTATATATTTGAAATATTTAGTTAGAAAGCCCAAAAATCTATCAAACTATGATTAGAAGTAGGACCTGCAAGTGACGTAATCGCTTATCCAGTAGGTGCCTTGTTATGTATTCTATAAAGGGTAAGTGACAATTAAGCAAGTCACTTTCACTATTGTAATTCCTTTTAATAGATAGGAGTTTTGGATTTCTAATATGTTTTTTTCAAATGTGATCTTGCATTCAAAAAACTAGGAGGAGTTAAATGGGGAAAAAGTTAACAAAACAAGCTTCTAAAAAGTCTGGCCAGAAACAACAGCAGCTGGATCGTGTTATACATAACACGGAACACATGTTGCCTGTTTAATTGGTGGTCGTGGAAAAGCGGATAGTGAGTATAAAACACTTGATGCAGATATTTATGCTTACCGGGTACTTTGTCCATATGGAAGCGGACTAAGGTTTTTTTTTATTGCTGCAATTGATAAAGCAGAAAAAGATGGCATGGTTGTTATCAATATGCATGGGCAATTCAAAATAAAATAAAAATACAAAATTTTCAAGAGATTGCAATAAGGGGGGAATTGAATTGGTAAATCGTAAGTTAAAGAACATTTTAGCAACTGCGACGATGAGTGCTTTATTACTGTCATCTGTCATTCCGTACAACGTGCTAGCGGCATCATCAACACCTATCGATCCTTTTCATCAGGATTCGAGCGCTCCACAGTTGACGAAAGAACAGATTGCGGCATTGAATCAGTACAGCATAGGTGGTCCAAAAATTTCGTCTAAGATCAACACATCAAGCGTGGAACCTGTTCGTGTCATTGTTGAATTCAAGCAAGCACCGGCAAAAGTAGCTGTCATGCAGTCACAAGTAGCTGGAGACAAGACAACATTAGAAGAAGAATCACAAGACGTAAGCGATTCGCACAAACAGTTTCGTGCATTTGTGGATGGATTGTCTCAGCACAAAGCTGGCCTAAGTGTTAATGCAGTTACTGCGCAAACTGCAGCTGGTGAAGGAGATGCTGGAGATTCATCTGCCATCCAAATTACAAGAGAATATAAGAACGCGTTAAATGGGGTTGCCATGACGCTTCCAGGAAACATGGTCGAGAGACTATTAGAATCTGGTCTTGTTAGCCATGTATTCGCAGATGAACTAGTCAAACTTGACCCGATAGAAGTGGAACAAGTGAAGCAGCAAAGCGTTGAAGGGTTAAAAGAAAATTCGATCCCACTTCCGGGAATTGATGCGCTTCATAACGAAGGCATTAAAGGAAACGGCATTAAAGTCGGCGTGTTAGATACAGGAATCGATTACAATCATCCAGATTTAACGGATGTGTATAAAGGGTACCGAAAACAAGAAGGTGAGAACCCTAGTACAATTGACCCGAAATCAGTTAAGGGATGGGATTTCGTCGATAACGATGCAGATCCGATGGAAACAACATATGATGACTGGGTGAATGCAGGTAAGCCAATCAAACCAGGCCGTGAATACCCGACGTCCCACGGTACGCACGTATCTGGAACCATCGCAGCACAATCGAAAGCAACTGTCGAAAATCCAGCACAAGGGGTTGCCCCTGGCGTTGACTTATATGTCTACCGCGTACTAGGTCCTTACGGTTCTGGTGCTTCGAGCGGGATTGTTGCAGCCATTGACAAGTCCGTTAGTGACGGCATGAAAGTCATTAACCTGTCACTTGGTGCAGCGAGTAACAATCCATTATCAGCAGAAGCAATCGCGGTTAACAATGCAACATTAGTTGGAGTAACATGCGTCATTGCAGCAGGAAACGCAGGTAATTACTCATATACTCTTGGCACACCTGGAGCAGCAGCGCTTCCGATTACGGTTGGTGCAAGTGACTTCCCGATGTCGATTCCGACCGCAACGGCGACAGTTGGAAACGAAACGTTCACCAACTTTAAATTGCTTGGAAAAGGGTTCAATGACCACGTGGAAACACTTGCGAATAAAACCTATCCAGTTGTGTTTGTTGGCTTAGGTGGCGAGGATGATTTCAAAGATGTTGATTTGCAAGGAAAAATAGCATTGATAGAGCGTGGAACGTATGCGCTTAATGAAAAAATTGTGAATGCACAAAAAGCAGGCGCAGTGGCGGCAATCATGTATAACAATGTCGACGGCGACATCGATAACTATTTAGCAAGTGGTGTTGGTTATATCCCAACATTCCGCATGTCAAAAGCAGACGGCGAGCGTTTAAAAGCAGCTGCTGAAACGGATTCAATTACTTTTACTGAAATCGGGTCGATTGTAACAGAAGGAAACAATTTGGCAGGTTTCAGTTCAAGAGGACCAGTTATGTCAACCTATGACATTAAACCTGACGTTGTGGCTCCTGGGGTATCGGTTTACTCGACATATCCAGAATTTATCCACAGTCCAGAACCAGGAATTGATTACTCACAAGCGTATGCCCGTATTTCGGGTACATCAATGGCTTCTCCGCACGTAGCAGGGATTGCTGCATTGATTTTACAAGCACACCCAGATTACAAACCGGCTGATGTCAAAGCAGCCTTGATGAATAGTGCGGACAAACTAAATGGTGAATATTCCGTGTACGAAGTAGGCGCAGGTTTAGTAGATGTAGCAGAAGTCGTTCATAACGATATGGCATTCAAGGTACAAGACACCACATTAACGGGTGATGGAAAGGGTGGCTTTATAGAGAACGCGTATGAAAAAGGCGCATTGACGTTTGGTGCGGTTTACAAAAAAGACGATAGCACAAACACAAAAAACCGTACGATTGTCTTTAAAAACCGCGGTACCCAAGCGAAAACATTCGACGTTTCGGCTGAATATAGTAAACCGGTTGATAATGAGAGTGCTTGGGTAAGTGACGCAGCAGCGAACAATGTAACCGTAACGACTTCATCAGCATCTGTGACGATCGCTGCAGGGGAGGAAACAAATGTAACGGCAACGGTTAACATACCTGCGAGCTCAGAGACGGGTCAATATGAAGGGTATGTGAACATTGTCAACCATGACAATCCAAACGAACACTATCGCATTCCGTTCGCGACTCGCTTCGTTGAAAAAGGAATCGGAGACGTTGAGATCTTGAATCCAGCAATCTCAACGCTAAATTGGCCGAATCTATTTAGGATACCTCAAAGTCGCTATATCCATTTCAGCTTAAACAGCCCGATGAAAGATTTATGGCCGATTATCTATGATAAAGACGGAAAAGCACTTGGAGCAAGTTCGTTAAAACCTTTCAGCTTAAAAGGTGCGCCTCTTGATACGGAACTAAGAACATTATTCGCGGCAACGTATTATCCGTTTATCGGCGAACCGAAAGATGAAAAAACAGACATCAAACAACCGATGCAGACACTACCAGAAGGTGAGTATACCATCAAACTTCGTGCAACAGATGCAGATGAGGTGAGATACGAGGTCGTTAATCAAAAGTTTATCATCGATAACACTTTTTCGAAGTTGACGCTAAAAGACCATAAACCTGGCGTCTATGAGCTAAGTGATTCGGACTTTACAGATGAACAGATGCCAGACGGAAATACGCACCATGCGTTTTGGCTTCATGCGAATGTATGGGACGAAGGAACGGCAAAATTAGCACCTTTAGGCTACACACAGTCTGAAAATAAGCTATGGTATTACTTCAATCAAAAAGCTGTTTATAACGGCGATTTCCCACTTGATGCAAATGGGGATACAAAAATCGGAATTGAACAATCTGATATTGAGAATGGTCCAGCAACGCTCAGACTATTCCCAAACGATATGGCGAGAAATGGGCACATGTTTACTGATCTTGTTTCCTATGCATTCGTCAAAAAAGGGACACCTTATGTGTCACCAACTTACGATAAGCAAAAAATATATTTAAACGATACAGTCACTATGACGTTGAATTTAAACAACGTAAAAGACTTGATGGCTGGAAACTACGATGTTGGATTCTATAATTGGCTCTTCCAGTTCCAAAGCGTAAAAGTGAACCCAGAATTCCAGAAGTATGCGGATGAAAAAGGATTAACAGTAACCATTGATGAGCCAATCGTGAAAGAAGACCCTAATTATCCAGGTAACAATAAAATGGTGAATGCGGGTGCTCATATCAGTGGCGGTGAAGATTTCAAAGGAATCAGCGGTGATACGCCATTCCTTGATGTGACATTTAAACTGTTTAATGACGATTTCGGCACCCTCTTAGGTTACACGTTTAACGTCCAAGAGAATACCGTTCCATTCACGTATACACAATACGGTGAGCAAGACCCGGTTGTCATCCAATCATTCAACAATATTAACGATTTTAAGATCGTACCAAAGAGCTCTCATGTGATATCTTTTACCCATCTTGAAGCGTTCTATGGAAACTTTAAGATGGATTATTCCATCATAGGAGCAAAAGCATACGGGCAATTGAAAGACGGGACAAAAGTGCAAGGAACGATTGACAAAAAAGGTTTTGTAGATATCTATATTCCTGTATCGAAAGATTCAATTGATATCGATATAGTCGTAGAAGCACCTGGACATCTGAAGAGCATTCAGAAACTGACGCTTGGTTTGAAAACACCTTGGGGCGAAGACATGGGTGTGTATATACAAAAACAAGGTGCCCAACCCGTTGCAGTAGCTGGTGATGTGAATGGAGACGGTGTCATTGACGTGTTAGACGTGAAACAAGTTGCGAAGAAATTCGGAGTTCAAAAACCGAATGATTTCAATATCGAAGACTTGAACCACGATGGTATTGTCAATGTAGGGGATATGAATTACTTGGTTGCAAATCTTTACAAATCAAACCCAGATGCAACAATCACACCAAAAGAAATGGTCGACGGAAAAGTGAGCACAGATTTCTTCAACGAGTTAAGTATTAAATCACTTGTGAACACATTGAAAGCAACAACAAAAACGAATCATACAGCAACATTGAATTGGCTAGCAGCTGTTGATGCGACGAATGTGAAAATTGAACAATCAATTGAAAATGGCCCATGGACAACAGCTACAACAAGTAATCCGTTAACAGTTGATTCAAATACAGCAGTTGTGACTGGATTAAACGAAAACACGACTTATAAATTCCGCGTAACGGTAACGGGCGGGTTAAACGCTGGTTTTTCAAATGTGGCAACTGCTACAACGGATATCACGTTACCTCCAAACCCAACACCAACTCCGGAGCCAACGCCTGAGCCAATCACATTTGCAGATATCTCAGAACATTGGGCAAAAGAGGATATTGAATTATTAGCAACAAAAGGCATTATTAATGGACTGAAAAATGGTTTATTTGCACCCGAAAAAGATATTACACGTGCAGAATTCACAGCCTTACTTGCGCGTGCTCTCGACTTGCCAAAAGCAACGGAGCAAGAAAACTTTACAGATGTCCGACCAACGGATTGGTATGTTTCGGAACTACAATCAGCTGTTGAAGCAGGATTAATCAATGGTTACGAAGACAATACATTTAAACCAAGTATGTACATCACACGTGAACAAATGGCTGCATTAATGGGTCGTGCATACAAAATCATAGAGAAACAAGCACCAACAGTGGATGTGGATCAAGTATTGGCGAAATATATCGATCGTAAATCTATCAGTGCATGGTCCA
>NZ_JBFUHX010000036.1:0-7578 GCF_056402175.1 Paenisporosarcina sp. P4_B8
ACCTAAATCTGTAGAAATAACCTTATCGTTTTCCAATAAATATTTATGTGTATTATTAAAACTTTGTATTTTTACCTTCAAGAATTTTTTTTCGATGAAGTCAATTAAGTCATCATTATACTTATCACTATTCTCAACAACTTTTATCATTTGTTTAACATAATTTTCAATGTATGGATCATTACTGTGCATATTTATTTTTTCTTTTCTTTCGTTTTCAATGTCGTATTCTTGAACAACCACACTTCTAGAAGAACTCCTATTATTCCCGAAGAAATAACTAAAATCTCTCATATATGCTTCCCTAGATGCAGGAAAGTAAAATTTATCATGGTTAGTAAGGTTAAAATTCGAGCGATAAAGTACTCTTATCAGTCCAGTAATTAAACTTTCGTGTATAATCGACTTAAGAAATTTATCTCTTTTTGCACTGTCTTTAATTAGATTCTGAAAGGACATACCCACAAATCGAATACCAGTTGATAATTCTTCATTATCAGTCTCGAAATTAAATGTAAATGAAACAGATTCTTCCTCATTTGAATACAAATCATCATCTGACTGTTCTTTTTTATTATTTTCTTTTAAATCACAAGATATTTTTATTTTAATATCCGGATTATGTGTAAATTTAATAGAAATATCATCCAAAATATCTTCTATGTTACTGAATGTATTTGAAAGGATATTATCCTTATTTAATTTAATCAGTTTATTAGCAGCATATACTAAATATGCATAAGAATCAGATTCACTTTTTATTATGAATTCACTCCCCCCCCCATTAATTAAATTATTTAAATCTAAATTAATTGGAAAATTATTGAGATCATCCTTACCTAATGCGATAGAACCAAAAAAATTCGGATTTCTTAAGAACTCATCAAAACTGTTGAGTGCTTTCACTAAATGTGTTTTACCACTTCCATTATCTCCACAAAAAATCATAAATCGAGAAAGTTCAATTTTATTAACTTCGACTCCGAAAAAGTTATTTAAAGTCACTTGTATTGCCAAAATAAAACCTCCATCAAAAATTCTTTATTATTTTATTATTACATATTTATTATCAAACTAATCAATTGATGCAGAATAATTTATACATTTCAGCTTTAGGTTTAGCCTTTATTTATTATTAAAATTCTTCACCTTCATCAAACCTAATTCTTTTGACTTTCCCTTGATGTGTAATTATTTTAGTTTCAGAATGTGATGGTAACTCTGCCATTTTTACTTTACCATCGTTGAACAGGATAACACATGATTTTGGTATTTTCATTATATCAATAGTTAGTATCCCCTGGGAATCTATTTCAACAGTTTTAAGCCTCATCKATAAAACCTCCTTAGGTATTAGCAAATATTATTTACTTTAAATTCTTAATACTACTTCCTTAGATTCAAATCGATCAAGAGTAAATAGAAAGAGGTTGATTACTTACATTTTTTGTAGAGTTTTAATTGGTTTATAGAAAAGGAGTGAGTTAACCTGATAGAATTCGAATTATCATACAGATGGACACTAATAGTAAATAAGAAATGTTCTGTGTATTGGGGAGATGATAAGGTACTATCAGTATCAACAAGCAGAGATGTCTTTGATTTTCAAAGTAAAATTTATGGATTAAAACATAAGGTAAATGCTAAAAATCGAACAATTACTATTTTTCACAAACCTGACGAAGATGGATTTACAATTCATTAAGGCATCCAAATCAAATGTCTTTTTATTTTTGTTTAACTCGTGATTACTTCTTACCGCTGATTTCCTGCCAAACTAATAATCCTACTACTAATAAAAACAATCCACCTAGAATGCAATAAGCAATCATGAATAGTTAATGCAGACCACTACACGTGGAGAAAGACTATAAAACTTTCTCACCGTTAAATCCACCACCTGGCTATCGTCCTGCCAAATCAACTTATTGAGCCCATCTTTGACTCCCTTGACGTAGTTGTCAACATCCGGTTTACTCGTCGGCCGCGGCTTTCCAGTCTCAATAAGGGTCTGCTTGGGTTTAGTCTGAAGAGCTTTAGGCGTTGGTCTATACACATCAATAAACAACTAAATTGGTCCACTAATTAGTTCTTTTGGAGCGTACTGTACAGCAACTAATTTCACATACTGTTTAAAGTCGCGAGATTTCAAGGGATCATACAAAACCGTTTTACCCGTGAATGTTTTACCTGCTCGTGGGCGGCCATGTGCAACAGGCTCGCCCATAATTTCAAATAATATCGTTTTCATCGTTTCGACTTCTCCTCATACTTCAATACTTCATCGATTGTCACCTGGCGTTTCTCAAACTCCGCGTCAGCTTCCACTTGTTTTCTTTTACAAACGGGACCAATACCTTCTTGAATGGATTGAAAAGTCTTTAATTCACGATTGCATCGTCTGCATGTGCTCATTTAATTCCTCCAATCTGATCAAGTACCCTTCGCTTTCCAAACGATTCAAGACACTTCTAGCAACTAAATAACGAGTCGGAATTATTTCTTGAATCGCTGAGATATTAAAACTTCTTTGCTTACGTGTAGGAGTCCAAGTAGGCAACGCCTTCAGCACCCCCTGATAAATGGTTTCTTCATCATTTGCCGAATCTAGGATGCTATAAAGACCAAACATAGAAAGTTGCTCCATGCTGCCACCTTCTTTTCTCCGAGGTTGGTTATTAAATACTCGATGGCTGCTTCTCGGTCTAGGCCAGCAGCTTCCTGCAGCTCACCAAGCAATATTTCAAATAGTTGCTCATACTGTTTCTCACCGAATTGCTGCCATTGACCGGCCACGATAATTAATTGGTTCATGATGTATTCAACCATGCTTTTTCAGCCTCCAGTCTTCTCCTTTAGTCTCTAGCAAGTAGTTTCCGCATTCCCCAATCAATCTACTAGCTGCCGCATACCCGATTCGATCAGCTAATGTTCCACGATCTTCGTTGCTGCTGAAAACAATAGGTTTTTGGTGCTTGTATCGCTCATTGATAATGTTGTAGTAAAGGGATTCTTTCGCTTCAGTGGGCTTCGATTTCCCAATATCATCCCAGACAAGCACATCAGCCTCCATAACTCCCTTGAGAAGGCTATTGAAAGTTTCCCCTTCATCACTCAATCTCTTGGCATTCATCATCTCGTCCATGAAGGACACGTCGGAAATAACAAGCACATGAAAACCTTGTTTCAACAAGCGTTTACTTAACGCAATCTGTAAATGAGTTTCCCAATACCATAGTTATTGTGAGCAGTTTTGATTTCTGCTCGATTTGCTTCTGGCAATGATCGGATTCTTTGTTCTCCTATGGTTGCAATGAACCCAAAATTATTCATACCGAGCTTATCCAATATCTTTTTGGATTTAGGAAAACGTCTTAAATACTCTTCGATCAGTTGAAACATGGCTTCTTGAATCGGTGACGTTTGCACATAGCTTTCCATGGTCGACTGAGTGAATCCATCGGGAATCAATGCATTTTTAAAGGGACGACGCCAAGCTTTTCGTGTTCGACAATCACAAGGTTTGTAGATTTCATAGCCTTTCTCATCTACGTGGCCATATACAACTTCTTTGTCATTACATACCTTACAATCAACCGCCCCAGGCTTTCCTATCTCGCTCGACGTCTCTAAGGACATCTTCGTAGCTCTTTCCTGCAGCTTGGCCAAAACGTCTTGTATGTTTAGCATTTGGTTCACCTCTCTTAGATTTAGGGTTGTTCAAGATGCTTTTTGCGTATTTCAGATTTCGTGCTCCATTGAGTACCGACTCTTTCATTGCCTCGAGGACTTTCTCTTCACCAAAGGAATCGATTAGATCTCCGAGCTGTTCCCCAACAAAAGAGCTCAATGTACCGAATCCTTCTTGTTCAAAAAATTGATAGGGATTAATTGCAGCGCGCAATCCAATAATCGATCTGCACGATACTTCCAACGTTCTGGCCGATTCATAAAATGAATGGAAGCGTAAACAGCAACTTTCTTGGTATAGTAAGCGATACGTGCCTCAATTGACTTCAACTACTCACCTCTACCTAATGGTTGAATCCCATCAATATGCCCTGGAGAAACAGGGGAAGGCGGCTTATCAAGCCAAACTCCAGGACATATTGACGAGAGACAATGCTCTCGTGTTATAATGTTTCTACTTTGATTTCAAATCACCGACTGACATAGCCTTGTCAGTCGGTTTTTTTATTGCGTTTGTCAAACTCATATTCTACAGCTGATTGTCCCCAAGTGGTTCCAAGTCCAAACATAATGAAGGTCCAGCATGCTGCAAGTAATGTAAAGTGGAGAAAATCTATTTCAAACACGTTTGATCACCTCTATATTGACACCGGCAAGTCTTGAATTTTTGACTAATGTTTGCACCAAATCCTGATTAGACTTTTTCTTTTTGAGTAACTCAAGATCCATTAAGGATTTTTGAATATCCGAAGTTGCTTTCATTGCTACTACAATTTCTCCGTCCTTTACCAGTTCCAAAATTTGTTTATGACGACTTGCAATTTGAGCCGTTTCTTTTAATTCCAAACAATAATCTTCTTTTCTGTACTGATTGCTTTCAAGCCTTAACCCCTCCTATATACCCCTTACTCGCTAGAAAGTTATAGTGACGATGCCATACTTCCCGATAACTGATATTCGCTTCCAAACAAATAACCGCTATCATATGTTCAAGTGCAGTTATGGCTTCAACTGATTCATCGATTAACGATTCCATTGCTTGAAATTCAAAATGTTGCAATCTGTTTAGAGGCTTGGCCATACAGAAGCCTTCAATCTTATCCAAAGCCTCTTTCATTTCTTCCAAAACCTTTTCTTTCACACTTGATCGATGCAAATCTACATTAGGACCATCTAGCCAAACTGGACCAGTCGACGTATATTCATTGCGAATGGTAATTGCGAACCGAGGATTGTCGTATCTCTCCATCAATGACCTTGAAATATCTGCAGGTACTCTGGATCTACCATTTTCATATTTGGAAACTGTCTCCCTAGCAACATTTAAATCCATTGCAAGTTGTTCTTGCGTCTGTTTAGAACGCATTTCTTTTATCAAAACACCCACTTTTTGATTACTCACTTTTAACACCCTTTCCCCCGTTTTGATGTCACTTTTCTCAATCTAGTTAACTTGTGTGAGACCGATTCATACATAAAGAGTTGCTATAATTAACTTACAGAGCTGAAATATGTTGTGTTTTCATCAACCCAATTCGTATTACTTTCAATCCATTTGAACAATAAATGTGTGGGAATTAATATCCCTGCTTCACGCATTACTGGAAAGTCTGATCTTCCAAGTAGTTCAGTTACTTTTGTTTGACTAATACGATATAAATCCATTAATTCTCTTCGAGTAAGTAAAGGTGGCAATTCCTTGGTTTTTATCGAATTTGAAACTGCCTCCCTAACTTCATCGCGAATGATTTGTCTCAGAATCTCAGTATCAAATGCCACGTTTATCATTGGTCGCCCTCCTATCAATCGGATGTCGTGAGATATCCTCATCAAAATGCATAACTACATTCCCTCTCAACTCATCGAGACTTATTGCGTCTGCAATCATACACATTACTTTGAATGTAGGATTGGGATTTTCACTGTTCTCAATCATTTGTATTGTTGATTCATTTACACCAGATAGTTTGGATAGTTGCGAGCGTGATAGACGCAAACTCTGTCGTATTTTTTTCAATCTAAAAATCAACATAATGTATACTCCTAATTTGATAAACACAATATATTGTGTTATATTAATTGCAATTGGACAATTGTTCCAAATCCTTAAGTTAGAGGTGATTCAGGTGAAAATTACAGGTTTAAATGATTTTCAAAAACAATTGAAACAAATGCAAAGAGGTGCAAAAGAACTTTCTGGATCCAATCAAATTCCAATTACTGATTTATTTACTGATGAGTTCTTAAGAAATTACACTAAATTTCAATCCTTTAATGATTTTGAGAATCAAAAAATCTTTAAAAAATATCCAACAATTGAAGAAATCCCAGATGAGGAAATGGATTCTTTCGTTGTCGATCATTCTGAATTCAATTCTTGGCAAGAAATGATTGAAAGTGCGTCCTCTGAATTTGTGATAAAAAAATTAGGTTTCTAACCTATTGCACTTTTACCCTTATTCACACTAGAGTTTTGCAAACTGGGGCTCATCTAAATTTCATGTTTTGGTGAGAAATGAAATTAACAAACATAACTGCTAAATTGGTTATATTTACGTTAATTTCTAAACAATTAGTAAATTTGGAGGAGTTACATTTGAAACGAGCTTACGCGAACTTACTTGGTTATTGGACCGATATTACAGGTAACGGAAAGTTACATGGCAGAGGTCCTTTAACATAAGTGAATGAAGAGATTCAATATATGTTTAATTACGATTACATCAATGTTTGATTTGAAGAAAAAAACTATCGTATTCATCCTTCATTGATTCAAGTTGTTGGCAATTTCAACAGTTCCCCTAAAATTATCAGTGGTTTGAAATTCTGAAGCGTTGATTTGAGTTCTGAATTCTCGATCAACGCTGGCTTTAAACGCTCCCATTCATAGAATTTGTCTCCATTTAGAATAATAAGTAATTTTTGCACCTGTACTTTTCCATCCTACTAACCTCCTTTCTCTCCTCACACCCAAAGATCAGCATTCAAGTCTTGGAGCATTAACTCTGTTTGTTGCTCGCTCCTTGGAGGTCATGGCGCAGGTGGCTCGTTGAATGCTCTTGTTTGGGTGTGAGTTAAATGTATTTAGGAGACATCTTTTTCCAAAGTTACCTTTTCGGTAATTGTTTCTTCAAAAAAAGCGAATTAATCGGGACTTTCAGAGTATGAGCTATTTCCCCAATATCCTCAGCGCTCATTTTTCTTATACCTTTTTCCTTATAGTAGTATGCTTGATACCCTTCATAACCAAGTAACTTAGACATTTCTTCGATGGTAACACCTTTTGAGGTACGAACTTCTTTAATGAAAATAAGATTGATGAGCTCATTTTTGTCCATTTGTTTCAATCCTTTAAAATTACCTTATTGGTAACTTATCCTCACATTAAATTACCTTTTAGGTAATGCCAACACTTTAATTACCGATTAGGTAACTTTTTATATTTACCAGAACGGTAAATGGTAATATACATACATTAACATTTGAGGTGAATTTATATGGCCACGTTAGGAAGTAGAATTAAAAATCTACGAGAAAAACACGATATAAAACAAATAGATTTCGCCAAAAAAATTAATGTATCTAATGTGGTACTTTCTCGGTATGAATCGGATGAAAGAAAGCCCGATTACGAAGTATTGCAAGCTATAGCAGATTATTTTGAAGTCACAACTGACTATTTACTTGGTCGTGAAAATAATAAATTATCAACAAATGGACTGGATAAAGGATATGAGGAATTCGAAAAATGGAAGAATGACCCGAAACTTGATTTGTTCTTTCAAGAGTTCGATCAGGCAGACGAGGAAAAGCAAGCTGCTTTATTAGCAGTTTGGGAAGTGTTGAAAAAAGAAGGTAAAGCTTAATAAACAGGTATAAAGGACATGT
>NZ_JBFUHX010000037.1:0-6752 GCF_056402175.1 Paenisporosarcina sp. P4_B8
TATCCAAACTGTATCCAAACTGTGGCTTGGGGCTTCAAAATTAGGCAGACCAGTATATAAGAAGTTTGGTTTTAAAGAAACTGATGAATGGCTGGAATTAAATTTATAGTATTTTGTGAAGGATTATACTTAAACTAACGGGTGCTTTACTTCAATAAGAACCGTTAAAAAACGTGCAAACTTTTTTTATGAAGACGGAATGCCAAATTACAAACTAAGAAGCCATTTTGCAATTTTTTTAAATGGCTTCTTTTTGTTTGTTACTAAATAAGGAATGGTTCAATACTTTTACTCAAACTTTATTCAAAACCTACAAGAATATCTCTTTTCCATCCAATTTTATTGGTAGATACTAGATAATCAACAGTGGAGGTTGGTTTAATATATCTTTTTTATTGACCGAATGGTACAAAAAAGTATTCTTTTAATAGTAACTTCGAAATGAAAGGAAGATATCATTGAGTAAACGTGGCAGACCGCGAGACTTCGATTACTCCTCAATCGTAGATGTTGCGATGAAAACATTTTGGATAAATGGATATGAGGGATGTTCTACGCAAAATTTATGCAGTGATACCGGTCTTGGTAAAGGTAGTTTATATAATACTTTTGGAAGTAAACATGAGCTTTATAAACAAGTGTTAGAACGCTACCATGAAAATGGGATTAGAGACCAAAAGGAAATATTAGAAAACCCAATCTCAGTTAAAGAACGGCTAAGTAATTTTTTTGCTTGGGCATTGGAGGAAGATTTTAAACATACCGATCATAAAGGGTGTTTACTTATTAACGCCGGTTTGGAACGGGCTAATCACGATCCAATGGTTGAAGAAATTGTATCAAAGCATGTTGAACTTCTTTTACAAGCTTTGGAAAGAGTAATGGAGGAAGGCTTACGAACCGGTGAAATCAAAAAAAGACAATCAGCTGTTGATTTAGCAAGCCTTTTTTTAAGCAGTTACTACGGACTTCGTGTACTTATTACATCCATTCAAAGTCGAACATTGGCTGAACAAATTATAAATGGAACAATGGAATCTATTTTTGGCGCTTAAAGCGCTCTTTTTTTAGATAATTTTTGTACTGATTGTTACAATAATAAATAGGGAGTGTCAATTTTGCCATCTATAATATATTTACTAGCTTTAACAATTTTTTCTATGACCACATCTGAATTTATGGTGGCGGGTATGATGAACGAACTTGCTAATGAATTTAGTGTTTCGATCTCATCCATTGGGTATTTAATTACCGCTTATGCAGGAGCTATGGTGTTAGGAGGCCCTGTTCTAACTGCTACACTCCTGCAAATTCGTCGAAAACAAGCACTAATGGTTTTAATTGTTGTCTTTTTGATTGGCCAATCGCTAGGCGCAGTTGCTTGGAGCTATAATTTCATGATGTTAGCGCGTGTTATAACCGGCATTGCTTCATCTGCAGCTTTTGGAGTTGCCATTTCTATTTCAGCAACTTTAGTTCATCCTAACACAAGAGGAAAAGCAGCTTCGATTGTCCTTGCGGGCTTAATGATCGCTACGGTATTAGGGTTACCAGTTACAACAATTATTTCTCAAAATTTCGGTTGGCGGATTAGTTTTTGGTTCGTTACGATTCTTGTATTAATATCAGGAATAATGATTCAAGTGTTGTTACCATCATCCTCAAAAATAGATCTGGTGAATCTGAAGGATGAATTTTCTAGTTTTAAAAATCGTCATCTCTGGGCAGCGTATTTAACGAGTATGTTGATCATTGGCGGTACGTTTGCAGCGTTTAGTTATTTTACTCCTATTTTTACAAATGTTACGGGATTTTCGAATACAAGTATTCCGTATTTACTTGCTATTTACGGCAGTGCCACAGTAATCGGAAACATTTTGATTGGTAGATTTGCTGATCGTTTTACAATGAGAATACTAGTAACTGGATTAATATTATTACTCACGGGGTTAATTCTATTTGGATTGGGTGCCGCAAATAAATACATTACTGTCATTTCCATTGTTCTTATTGGAATGACTGGTGTAGCGATGAATCCGGCCATGGTCACACGAGTAATGATTATAGCGGGAAGTGGGACTATGGTAAACACTGTCCATACTTCTTTTATTACGCTAGGTATTGTCATCGGTTCGTCGTTTGGTGGCATAGTGATCAACAAAGGTTATGGGTTTGTATCTCCTTTGTGGGTGGGGGCTTGTTTAGCCACCTTAGGTTTACTTTCATTAATACCATATTTGCGTAAGAGAAATACTGATTTTTAACATAGGAACTAATAGATACCATTCTTCCGGTTAGTTTGAAAAACTTAAATAACTGTTTTAGTTTATTGCTGTTTTCTAAAAGATAGTTGATATTCAACTAACGGGTGCTTTAGTTAAAGATCATCGGGCTGATTATTCAGCCCTTTTTCTTATTGAACTAAAGGGGCAGGTTAGTTGAAGAGATATTTATCTAGCCTGTATTAAGAATCATCCTAAAAACAAGGAAAGCATTCAACATTATTTGATGAATGCTTTCCTTGTTTTTGAGTACTTATATTACCAAAGATTTACTATTAAAAGAATTTTTAATATGTTATATTTTCAATATACAGAATTTTACATAATATTCAATAAGGGGGAGCAACTTGAAAAATACGATTGAATGTAGACAAATAAATAAGCTGTTTAAAGGTGATGGAATCGAAACCTATGCATTAAAAGATGTCAATTTAAAAGTAAACGAAGGGGAATTTGTATCCATTATAGGACCATCTGGATCTGGTAAATCTACACTGCTAAGTATTATTGGAACACTAGATGTACCGTCAGGTGGAAAAATTCTTTATTCAGACGACTCCATTCACAAAATGAATAATCGACAGATGGCTGATTTTCGTTTTGAAACCATCGGATTCATCTTTCAGCAATTTCATCTCATTCCAACTTTAACAGCATTAGAAAATATCATGGCTCCCCTGTTTGGACGTAAAGTCAATTACGATAAAAAACAACGAGCAAAACAACTTCTTGAATTGGTGGGATTAAAAGATAAGGCGAATTCATTACCTTCCCAATTATCTGGTGGACAACAACAACGAGTTGCCATCGCCCGTGCATTGATACACGAGCCGAAATGGTTACTCGCAGACGAGCCGACGGGTAACTTGGATACAGAAACAGGCGAAATCATCTTCCAACTCCTCGTTTCCTTAAACCAAGACAAGGGATGTGGGGTCCTTTTTGTCACGCACGATCCTGAACTTGCCGATAGAGCGAATCGTAAGATTGAAATGCGGGACGGGGTAATTATTGCTGATGCTTTGGTAAATCAGTATGTTTAAATTTATTTGGAATTCATGGTGGCGTAACAAAGAACGCTTTATCTTGTTATTGGTTGGCGTATTAATTTTGAGTACGGGACTCAGTTATTTAATTGGAATTACCCAAGCGAATAATGGGACGATTGTTGATGAATTGCAAAAAAGATGGGAGTCTTCCTATCATCTAGTAGTACGTCCACAAGGGAGTAGGAGTGTTACTGAGGATTTAAATCTTTTGGAGCCGAACTATTTAAGTGGAATGGAGGGTGGTATTTCCCTTTCACAATACGAAAAAATTAAAGAGATAAAAGACATAGCCATAGCAGCGCCAATTGCGATGATGGGCTCAATTAAGACGGATATACAACTAGATAAAGTTTCCATTCAAGAACCAGGTATTTACCGAATGAATATATTAGAAGAAACCAATACAGGTGCTAGTATTGAAAAATTTGAAGGGAATACTTATTTTACTGTAGGGACTTGGAGACCTGAGGGCCCAGGGTATGGTGCATCTCCTATATTGAGCAATCTTTCTTATGGAAGTGAAGTAATGGTTGCTGGTATTGATCCAACTGCGGAGTCCGAACTTATTGGAATTAATCAAGCTATCTTGAATAGTGAAAATAGCAGATTTTTCACCAATGAAGACGTGGCAAAGGAAATGGAAGAGGGTTTAGGAATTCAAATTCCTGTGATTATCAGTAATAAAGACTACGTAGATGCTAAGATGACTTATACAATTGAAAGATTAGACATTCCTTTTAAAGCTTCTGAACAATTTAAAACGATGGAAGAAATTAAAAAGAACGGTGGACAAGAATTTTTAGAAAAACAAAAAGGTATACCAATAGAGAATTACATTTACACTACAGAAGATGTTCATAAGAAACTTATTAATAACGTTTTAAATCCAAATCAGGGTTCAATTGGTTTAGAAGAGTCCACTTGGATGGCATTTAAGCCATCACCGATAGATTACCAGCCTGTGACAAGTCCGTTTGGAAAAAGATGGCCTTATTCATATCAAGTAAAACCATACGAAGTACCAACAGATTCGTTACTTGCTGTTCGTAGCATGTATCGACCGGTGAACATGTTTGGGGAGACAAGCCAAGATTGGCCAATGCTTAATTTCAATTACATTGGCGTATTTGATCCCCAAAAATTAAAGTTGTCAAAAGATCCATTAACAGAATTACCAATGGAGACATACTTTCCGGCTAAGGCCCAATGGGTTGTTAATGCTAAGAATCAACCAGTTAACCCACCAACAGATATGAAACCGTTAAATAACCCTTATGGATTCTTAACGAAACCACCATTAATTCTGACAACGATTGAGGCGGCAGCAAAAGTATTAGGTGATAAACCGATATCTGCTATTCGAGTGAATGTTACGGGTGTTAATTCTTTAAATGAAGAAAGTGAAGCGAAACTTCAAGCTGTAGCAAAAGAAATAGAAGATAAAACAGGCCTAATCACGGATGTGACACTTGGTTCTTCTCCTCAACTGGCTTTAACTCATTTACCTGGTCTGGAAGGTGAAAAAGCACTTGGATGGGTACAACAGCCATGGATAAAATTAGGTTCGTCTATTTCCATTTTTCAAGAGTCGAAAATGGGAATGTCGGGAGTTATTGCAAGCGTTATTCTCGTGGCAATAGTCTATGTATTTTCATCTAATATTATCATGCTATTTGCACGCAAAAAAGAATTTGCAGTCTTGTTGTCATTAGGATGGCGTCCATCTCAACTCTCTAAACTATTATTTTTAGAGTCAACGATATTAGGTGTTTTGGTTGCGTTCATTAGTTGGTTTATTTTGGGGGCATTCCTAGTTTCGGGAAGTATTGATACATCACTAGTTCGTGTTTTTATGATCGGTATATGTGGACTAACTATTTACTGGTCTGGATCACTTATTCCGATTTGGTTAATTAAGAGAATCAAACCCTACGAATCGATGAAATCGGGGGAAGTTTCGCATAAAACAAATCGAATCGTCAGAGCCGAATCAGTTTTGGGAATGAGTTTAAATTATTTATTTACTCAGTGGCAGCGAAATATGTTAACCATAATCGCTATTGCAGTACCAACTAGCCTATTTATTTTCTTCCTCTTTGTCACGTTTAGATTGAAGGGAGTTCTATATGCTACTTGGCTTGGCGAATTTGTCGCACTTGAAGTCGGAATGATGCATTATGTTGCCATGGGTGTAGCACTTCTTATTGCGATCTTAACTACAACCGAAATTATGTGGCAGAATGTGTCGGAGAGACAATCGCAGATTGCAGTTTTGAAAGCAATGGGCTGGCAGAATATAGGAGTACGAAAACTCGTGATAATGGAAGGAATCATTAGTGGGATTTTGGCGGGAATAATAGGTTTAGGAATTGCCTTGATCATTATTTATCGTATGTATGGAGAAGTACCTGTAGAGGAGTTTATCTTCTTAATTGCAACTTTATTGATACCTATCATTACTGGGGTTTTTGGGGCTATATTACCTGCAAATAAAGCAGCGCGTATTCTACCATACCAAGCTATTAGTGGAGCACTTCAAAACTCTAAAAAAGTGGAAAAGCAATTTAAATGGGCTATTGGTTTAGCAGGGGCTGGTTTAATAGTAGGGATTTTATCTTTATTCATATATGCAGTTCCTGAAAGTAACAATAGTTCCACTGGAAAAGTTATGGAATCTTTGTCAGAAGGAACAACAGGTAAATTGTTGCCAACTTCATCCGAAAAAACAGAAAACAAACAAAATGATGTAAAACAAGAGGTTGTGGATTCACAATCAGAAGTGGAAGACTTTTCAAAGTTGAAAGAAAATGCATGGAAAGTTCTTTCATTGGGTGAAAGTACAGGAGATGGAAAAAACGGGCCCGATTTAACTTTCGGAAAGCTAACAGAAGTTCCAACAAATTTGAAAGTGACTTCTGAAGAAAATAAATTAATTTCAATCCCAGTAACAATAAAACAGGAAGGAAATGGCCCTCCGCAGTATCATATTATTTACAAACCACATGGTTACTATTTAAATGATGAATATGGAAACGAATATAAAGTCATCGACATGAAAAAGATTAACGTTGGAGATTGGAATAAGAAACCGAATATTTATAAGTTGTTTTTACCTGGTGAGGTAAGTGTCATTTTAACATATGAAGTCCCTAAAAATCATGGAGAATTAGTAATGATTGTTAATGGATCATACACAGCAGGAACAGTTATTGTTGAAATAGAATAGTTAAAACTAAATTCCCAAAAAAATTTACTGGTAGTCTAAATTAATAGCCTGCCAGTATTAGTACTAATCTTTTAATTTCTCTCATAACAAAATCCGGAGATAAATTACTTTAAATTAACATAAGTAATTTTGAGTTATTCAACTAACGGGGCTTACTTCAATAAGGGGTAAAGCCTTTTTCTTATTCAAATAACG
>NZ_JBFUHX010000038.1:0-5908 GCF_056402175.1 Paenisporosarcina sp. P4_B8
AACTATCTATGCAGTATGAAGTTGAACTTCCAATATGCAATGCTTTACATGAGATATTATTCGAGGACAAAAATGCAAAAGAAACATTAGAAGAATTATTTTTAAGACCTTTAAAATTTGAATTTCAAACATCACGATAGTAACTGATACATTTTAGAGATTTTCTTAATTGTGTTATTCAACTAACGGGTGCTTTACTTCAATAAGGGGTAAAGCCTTTTTCTTCTTCAACAATCGGGCCAGTTTGTTGAACAAGGATATTTTCTGTTTTTAGCGAATTAGAATTACAAACAAACTTATCAAGAATACAGGATATTGCAAAATA
Organism: Paenisporosarcina sp. P4_B8; assembly: GCF_056402175.1. Taxonomy (NCBI): domain Bacteria; kingdom Bacillati; phylum Bacillota; class Bacilli; order Caryophanales; family Caryophanaceae; genus Paenisporosarcina; species Paenisporosarcina sp. P4_B8. Next base: position 326 of record NZ_JBFUHX010000038.1, read on the forward strand.
ACAGGAACATAGGAGGTATGAGCTATGAAAATCCTCAGAATAGATCATGTAGGTGTAAACGTAAATGATCTCTCTGCCGCTAAAGAGTTTTTTCTCGATTTTGGCCTTGAGGTGCAAGGGGAATGGGAAATGGAAGGAGAGTTCATGAATCAGGTATTTGGGCTTAATGACGTAAAAGTAGCATGTGTAGGATTGGGGACGCCAGACGGTCAGGTATGGATAGAGCTAATCAAATTTTATAGTCCGTCAGATGAAAGAGAAATTCAGCAACCTTTTGCAAATACCCTGGGTATCCGGCATATTGCATTTGCTGTTGAAGATATTGAAGCTGTTGTTGCCAAGTTGAAAAAGAAAGGTACGAAAATCTTTAGTGAGATACTACACTATGAAGAAAGTTATAAGTTATGCTACTGCAGTGGGCCAGAGGGAATTATTTTAGAGTTGGCGGAGCAAATCAAATAAATTATGGGTAATTAATAGTTATCGGGCCAATAATTAATGGATTTTGACATACCGTCAGTGAAATATGTAAACACGTTGATAAAGTTGTTCCGCAAGCGGGCGCGATTGTTATTTAAGCGTTTCTTTTCTTATTAAACTAACCGGTGCTTTAGTTGAAGATTCGATTTCTGAAGTAATCAATCTTTTTTATAAAAATGAATAGCAATAAACAGGTGAAACCTCGTATTTTGATCAAACTTTGTTCAAAATACGAGGTTTATTTTTTTTTACCTAGAAATTGAGGATGCTCGCTAAATTTTAATCAAACTTTTTTCAAAGGTTCATAAAGTTTACTATGATTTGTTAAGACAATACCGGATTGTCTGACTAAAGATTACGATTGGTCCAATTTTCACGGCGGCTTTAGGTTAAGACAATAGAGAATCATCTTAATAAGGTCTTACTACAAGCTATTCATATAATCTTTATGGTTATTGTCATAATTGGGGTTAGACTTGGATTAGAACCTCTTTCAAGAGCAGCTGAAATTCTTTTTCCCTGGGTTATACTGCTTTTTATGATTTTAGTTTTGTCTAGTTTCCCCAACTTTGAATTGAAAAATATTCATCCCGTGTTCGAAGGGGGAATAAAACCAATAATACGTTCTGTTATTTCAGTGATTGCTTTCCCCTTTTTAGACGTTATCAATCTTTTAATGATCTTTCCTTATGTCAATCGGACGGAAAAGGCGGGAAGGGCATTTTCAGGCAGTCATTTATGCCGTTCGAAATCAACTTGTTCCGTTTTCTTAATTAAAAATCACTTATAAAAATATGTCCTGTCCCTTATTATATCACTCTTGGTATAGTACTTTTGTTTTATGTAGTCATAGAACCAATGACAGCAAGAGTTACATCCTATGTTTAATTTTCAGAAAAGTGGAAATATGGGATGATGAGGGTAAGTGGAATAAATATAAACTCAAAAAGGAGAGACGTAAATGAAAAAAAGTAAATTGAAAGCATTTAAAGTCATGTCTACTGCAGCTGTCACATCTTTACTTATAACATCTTTAACAGTTTTTGCAGAAACGAATGACACTTCAACCGAGCTTCAACCATTGGAAGATATAGTGGAGCAAGAAAGTAAGGATCTTTATAGTGAAGCTGTTACTAAAGAAGGTTTAATTAAAGCGTATAGCCCGAATGAAATGGTCCGCCTAATCGTTGAAGTTGAACAGCCAACTGATGTGGAGCAATCATCAAAAAATAAAAAGTCAATGATGAAGCAAAAGCAAGACAAAGTGATTGATGCAATCACTAAAACGAAAAATTCAAAAGTAAATTCCGCTACTAAAGTGAAACACCGTTATTTTGAAGGTTTTAACGGATTCAGTTTAGAAACTGAGTTTCAGAATTTGAAAGGAATCGAGTCTATTCAAGGAGTTACGAATGTACATATTGCTAGAACATTCCATGAAACGATGGCAGCTAGTAAAGAATTGGTACAAGCTCAGAAAGTTTGGGAACAATATGGCTATAAAGGTGAAGGATTAGTTGTCGCGGTCGTAGATTCTGGGATTGATCATACACACAAAGATATGAAACTATCTGATGATGCAAAAGCGAAAGAAAAATGGACTCAAGATAAAATGGATCAAAAAATGGCAGATACAGATGTAAACGAAATTTGGTATTCAGATAAAGTCCCGACAGGTTATGATTGGGCAGACAATGATACAAATGTCATCCCTGGATTAAATGGTAGTCCGCATGGAACACACGTTGCTGGAACAGTTGGAGCTAACGGGGACGAAGCAACTGGCGGGGTCGCTGGTATTGCACCAGGTGTACAACTATTAGCTGAGAAGGTATTCTCGGATATGGGCGGAGGAGCCTATGAGGATGATATTATCGCAGGAATCGAGCATGCCGTTACAATGGGTGCAGATGTTATCAACATGAGCTTAGGTGTTGATGCAGGTTATGTTAGTGAAGAAGATGATCCGACTCAAAAAGCCATTCGAGTTGCGACAGAGCGTGGAACACTAGTTGTAGTGGCAGCTGGTAATTCCGCTCATAGTACGAAAAATAATTTATTTCTTGACTCTGCTTCAAAGCCATATGCAGAAAATCCTGATATTGGGACAGTTGGCGCACCGGGTGTAGGTCCATATGCTTTATCGGTAGCATCCTATGAAAATACAAAATTGCATTTAAATACTTTAGCAGATACAGATGGTATTAAGCTTCCTTTCCAAGATCAAACGATGTTTCCTGCAAAATATAATTTTAAACTCTCAAAATTTTTAGATCCGAATCAAGAATATGAAATGGTGTATGCAAACGAAGGACGAAGCAAAGCTGATTTTCCCGCCAATAAAACTGGCTACATTGCAGTAATAAAATTATTAAATGAATATTATTCTTATTCTTCTATTCAATTTAACGCAGAAACGTATGGAGCAAAAGCGGTAATCATAATACCAGCTGATAATATGGCGACTGATTATCCTTATCTAAGATTAACTCAAAATTCCATTCCAACTGCTACAACAGGTAAGGCTCCAGGGCAAGAACTATTAAATAAACTAAAAAGTGGTCAAATGGTCAAGATGAAATTAGACGGGGAAACTTGGATAGATAATGCAAAAAAAGACAACATGTCCAGTTTTTCATCCTATGGTTCTCCAAGTACATTAGATTTTAAACCAGAGATTTCGGCTCCTGGTGGAAATATTTATTCAACTGTTCCAGGAAATGATTATGAAATCATGAGCGGTACATCAATGGCAGCACCTCATGTTGCAGGCGGTTCAGCATTGTTATTGCAGGCACTTTATCAAAAAGGATTAACCCATTCAGAAGATACGGTGTTAAAAGCAAAGCTTGCTTTAATGAATACAGCTAATGTTCTCATGGATCCAAGAACAAACGGTGAAGTTCCATATTCACCACGCTTACAAGGATCTGGTTTAATGAAAATTCAAAATGCCATTAACACACCTGTCATTGTGACAAGTCGAAACACGCCTTTAGAACAAGTCGGAGCAGTTGCTTTAAAGGAAATTGGACAAACTACAAGCTTTAAATTAAACGTGGAAGCATTCGAAACTCCTAAGGGAAATAATAATAGTGAGGATATCGAATACCAAGTTTTTGTAGATGTTTTAAAGGATCAGACGGAAGTGAAAGAATATGATTTAGATACTGATGGTGACTTGGATTCCAAGGAGTATCTAACTTTAAAATCTGAACGAATCAATGGAGCAACAGTCACTGTCAATGATAATAAAGTTACTGAAACAGAAGGAGCTCTTCTTAAAATTAAACCTGGTCAAACAAAACAGCTGACAATTAATGTGAATTTACCAGATTCCTTAAAGAAAGATAGTTTTGTAGAAGGATTTGTTCGTCTAGTTCCGGTTACCAAGGATCAAGATAAAGCCGTGCCTTTATCCGTTCCTTATATGGGCTTCTATGGAAATTGGGATGAACCACTAAATATCGATCCTCCTGCATGGGAAAAAGATGCATTTTTAGGTTATACTGCACTTTGGGATGGAACATCAGAACGTTATCCAAAGGGATATGATCCAAGTACTGGAACGTTTGATCTTAACAAAATTGCCATCTCTCCAAACTACCATCTAAATGGTATCTATTCTTCATTTACGGCTTTACGTAATCTACAAAAAACAGAAATGTTTGTTGAAGATCAATCAGGAAATATCGTTAAATATTTAGGTGACTTCAGTGAATATACAGGGACACCATGGAAATTCAGAAAGAATGTCATGTCATTTGGGGACACTTATTACAATGAACTCTATTATTGGGATATGACAGATGAATCTGGACAATTTGTAAAAGATGGAAATTATCAATATGTGATTAAAACGGCATTAGACTTTCCAGGTGCAAAACCACAGGAAGTTAAAATGCCTGTGAAAGTAGATTCGACACTACCTAAAGTTACAGACATTACTGTAACTCCAAAGGATGGAAAATACGAAATTTCCTGGAAAGGCACAGATAATGAAAACGGAAGTGGATATGTTGCTGCAATGGTTTGGGTGAACGGAAATTATTATCTACCAGGAAAAGAGACAACATTACTATTAAACTACGAACCGAAAAATATTGTAGTAATTGGAGCAGACAACGCGTTTAACCACTCTTACACCGTTTGGGGAGATCAAAGTCCACAATATATGAGTGAATGGATGGTCCTTTCCAATTCTAGTGTATGGCCGACTAAAAATTTAAACAAAAACACTCCAACTGAGCTAGATTACTTTGCCCAAAACAGATCGGACTGGACGTTTTATGTTAAAGATGCAAATGGTAATATAGTCGATACGTTTGAAGTTGAAAATGAAAAGGAAGTTCATAAAAAATGGGCACCTAAACCGGAGTTACCAAATGGAAATTACTTTATCTCAGCTGATTTAGTAACAAAAGATGGTTTTAAAGTGTCATCAACGCCTAAACAAGTAACGGTTCTCCAACAATAAACCGATTGCGACCCAAGTGAGGATAATTCACTTGGGTTTTTTCATGCCCGATGCATGGTGCCATTTTTATACGCAAAAGATGAATGATTAAATAAAAAGTCGTGAAGTAGTACTTTTGTTTTAAGCAGGTATAGAACCAAGAACAGCACAAGATACATCCTATGTTTAATTTTCAGGAAAGTAGAAATGTGGGATGATGAGGGTTAATTGGGTAATGTTTCTGAATATTGAATGAATAAATGTTGAATAAACTCCCAGTTGGTATTAGATTAGTTGAAAAATTTTAATAACTTGATGTTGAAAGACAGATCAGTGTATTAAATGTGAAGTTAAGTCATCAGCACGAAACCTTTACATTTTTACAAATATATTAATCTACTATTTAGTTAGGCAGGGGGAGAGGTTTAATGAGGAAAAGGAGAAACAAAAAAATTATTATTAGAATCATTGTTTCGTAATTCATTGCACTACATATGTAATAAAAAGACAGAGACTTGGAGGAAGAAAATGGGGAAAAAAGCAAACAACAAAAGTAAGGTCTTAAAAAGCTTAGCTGTATTTGCTCTATCATCTAGTTTTATTTTAGGTTCTATTGTACAAGTACCTACTACTGCGAAAGCGGTTAG
>NZ_JBFUHX010000039.1:0-4854 GCF_056402175.1 Paenisporosarcina sp. P4_B8
GCAAATGAATTGCAACCAAAAGAATCTGCAACAAGGGCAGAAACAGCAGTCATGCTAAAAAGATTACTGGTAGAAATTAAACTGCTGGAAGAATAGATTTGCATAAAGCGATATCCATCAAATAAAATGACAAATTATCAAAAAGGGTATGTTCAAAGTGGTTTCTGAACATACCCTTTTTTGCCTCCTTCCGGCATTAAAGAGGAAAACTAAACCGGCATTGACAGAAGAATTGAATATATCGAATTTCATCGTATTTATGATGGGAAAATCAGCCAAGCTGAATGGCTATTTTACATACGTTGTGAAAAAGGTTTGTCTTAGTTTTGGGAGGTTAGTTCAATAAGAGAAGGAGAAGTTTTATGTCGTATTTGAAACAAAATGTGACGCAATTAATGCGGGGTTAAAATTAGTGTTCAAAAAAAAGGAACAATTACTCTGTTCCTTTAGGGTTATATTTTATCTTTTATTTCTTCTCTTTAATTGGATTAAAGTTATTAATACACCTAAATTTATTACTATTAGAATAGGAAATCCGAAGTAAAGAACATAAAGTATCCAGTTCAATGCATCCTTTTCAGAAAGTAATTCCATTTTATTCACCTCAAGTAATCGTATGAAAAAAACTATACTATGATGCGCATTACGACCATAATGTGTAATAAAAGAGAAGGTGCTTATTCAACTAACGGGTGCTTTAGTTGAATAAGAAAAAAGAAAAATGTAGAGTGACAATAAAGTTATTTAATTTATAATAAAGTCGTTTAAAATATAATAAAGTTTTTTAAAAAGATAGTGTTAGTTGGATTTTTATACTATCTTTTCTCATTTTTTTATATAATAACAGTATGATTATTTCGATATTCGTATAGTATAGGGCAAAGTTTGCTTAGATGGAGTGTGTAACGTGATTTTAGTTAGTTCTTGCTTAGCTGGCAATCCAGTAAGATATAATGGTACTTCTTGTTTAGATAGTACGATACAAAGATTAATTGATGAAAAGAAAGCAATCCCTATTTGCCCTGAGCTTTTAGGTGGGTTCGTTACACCTAGAGAACCTGCTGAAATTGTAGGGGGAAATGGATTGGATGTTTTAGTAGGCACAGCAAAAGTTATTGAACGATCAGGAAACGATGTGACGGAATTATATCTAATCGGTGCTAAAAAGACTTTAGAGATAGCAAAAGAAATGAACGTTAAATATGTAGTGTTAAAAGAGTATAGTCCATCTTGTGGCGGTAAAGAAATTTATAATGGTGCATTTATTGGAGAAAAAATAGATGGAATGGGCGTAACAACCGCCTTATTAGAAAGCAATGGCATCAAAGTTATATCTGAACTAGAATTAGCAAATTTAAAAGATGAAATTTAGGGGGCTATGTTAAATTATTAGTCTTCCGAAATTAATCAACTTTATTATCCTTAAAAAGTCATAAAGCGAATGAAAAATTGAACTTTTTAAACATTTCTAATAACCATCTATCATTTTATCAGATAGATGGTTATTGCTTTTTTTGGAACAAAATTAAACGACTTTATAATCTCTAGATAAAAAAAGCTAACGAATCGGGCGCTTTCCTTTAGGAATGTGTCTTTTACTTTTTGACCAGAATAGGAAATGGATTTAAGGAAAAACTCATTTTAAATAGGGAAACAGACCAAGGGTAATGCTCGGTCTGTTTTTTTAACTATCAGATCTGTTTTTCAGTAATGTAAGTTTTTACAGTTGGTGGTTCATATGTATTGAATTTATCAAGGATCCCTTTTGGATCACTATCGACTAATGCCATGTTACGGTACTTTTCATGTAAAAACTGTTCCTCTGACATATGATTAAATAACGCAATAAGAGGATCATAATAATGATTTATATTTAAGAGACCACATGGTTTATGATGGAGCCCTAACTGAGCCCAAGTAAAAATTTCAAAGAACTCTTCTAAAGTTCCTGGCCCACCAGGCAATGCTATAAATCCATCAGCAAGCTCTGCCATTTTCGCTTTTCTCTCATGCATTGAATCTACGATGATCAGCTCTGACAAGTTTTTATGAGCTATCTCTCTATTATCTAGAAAACTTGGCATAACACCAATTACGTATCCTCCTTCATTCAGAACTGAATCTGCAATAGCACCCATAATTCCAACACTCGCTCCACCATAAACAAGTGCAATATTTCGTTTAGCTAGTTCTTTACCAAGTTTTTTCGCACCTTCTATATAGACATCAGATGCTCCGTTACTCGATCCACAAAATACGGCTAACTTTTTCAATATATTCGCCTCCTAAAGAATCACACCATCAAAGATTATATAATACTTTCATTTTTTGTTAAACTTAAAGTATTGAATTGGAGGTTAGATGAAAATGAATGTAACTGAATTTCAACAATGGGTAAAGGATTATTATGAAAGTAGGGGCTGGTCTGAGTTAGACATATTTATTCGTATTGGCTTTTTAGCAGAAGAAACGGGCGAGGTTGCACGAGCTATAAGAGCTCTTGAGATTGGTAGGGATAGGCCTGATGAAATAAGGGGCTCTTATGAGGAAAATAAACAGGAGTTAACCGAAGAGTTAGGAGATGTACTGGGTAATTTAATTGTGATTGCAAACAAGTACAATATCCCACTAGAAGAAGTGTTTCAGTCACATAAAAAGAAACTCTCAGATCGTTATTCTAATGATTAGGCAAATAAACCTTTTTTCAACAATAGGTCGCATTTCTTGAGTAAGAGCGTCTTTTTGAATTGGGCCAGATAATTTAATAACACTTGGAAGATAATTTGGATACTTATATTTAAAAGTAGGGATTGTGAAATAATGTACTTAAACTAACAGGTGCTTTAGTTAAAGATCATCGGGCTGATTGTCAGCTCTTTTCTTATTGAACTAACGGAGCAGTATTGTTCAATAAGGAACAATGGATTGTTTATTATTCGAAATTGTAAAATTACGTGGAATTGGAACTGAAATTGGTTTTGAAGTATTAAAGTAACGGGGGTAGGAGGGGGATTATATATTTAAAACAATTTTATTTTTTATCGTAGTCATGGCATTCTATGCTATTTCGATTTGGCAATATAAAAACCCATCAGAGGCTATTCGTTTATGGCATAAATCAGCATATTTAGAGAAACCTAAAGTAGATGAGGCATTCGTAAAGCGTTCCGTTATAATAAGAGGTATTTTCTTGACGTTGGCTTTCATCATAATAATTGTTATAACATTAGATATATAAAAACAGAAGAGTGATTGCACAACAAGTGCAGCAGCAGTAGCTTATTTCACTAACGGGCAGGTTAGGTAGACTACATATAACTTTATTGAACTGGGCAAACTACCTTAATTGATAACATAAGGTGGTAATTAAAAATATGAAAACCAAACAAATTTTCTTTATGTTGGTTTCATTCGTTTTAGTATTAAAGTTATTTTCTACGGGATTGATGTCGAACAAAGTTACAGAAAAATCTGAGAAAGTCATTGCTGAAGAAAAACGAGAACGAATAGTTTTACTAAGTGTCCCTTCAGAAAATAGGCATCAAATGATTTACTTAATGGCAGATAAAATAACTTGGATGGACTATGAGAACTTTGTTATTCAAGTTGGTGATAGTACACAAGAAGCGTTGTATCGCTTCCCTAATTGGTATCACGCAAAGTATCCGCCTGAATTATTTTACAAAGATGTGAATGGTGACACCTTTGGTGACATTATCATTGTGCTTAATAAGGATAAGGCTCGTATTGGGAATCCTCAAAAGGACATTCATATCCTAAATTTTATCAAAGAGCGAGAAGCGTATGAAGAAGCCCCTATCGAATCTATGGAAAAGACAAAAACAACAATTAAATCTAAAGTGACACTAGGGAAACAGGGCAATATCGTGACTATTCGTGTAGGCGACGAGAAGTACACCACCGACATCTCCAAATACAATTACCGGAACCCACGTGAACCATTCTTCATCGGCTTTGAGCTGACAAAATACTTTGTTGAAAATGGACAACTGTTTGGAAAAGTCCCTGTTTATATATCACAAGATAGTGTCACCGGAGGATTAATTGGTTTACTTAAACTTGAGTACGATTGGAATGGAAAAGAGTATGTTGTAAAGCAGATAAAGTTTTTACCATATAATTCTGAAGATGAACAATTTTTCTTCCCATACTAACTAATTCAGCCGAGACTATTTGCAAGTTATTGTACTAACGGGGCAGGTTAGTCCAATATGAGATATTAAATGTTGATTAAAAAAATCAATATAAAAACCACCAAGCCCGACGGTGGTTTAGTTTGTTTATTTGTAAGGATTTTCGTACAAATGATAATGATTTCCACCAAGAAGTACCTTTTTGGTTTCAGCGTCAATCACTACATATTTATGCCATTCTTCTTTTTCATTTTGGTGAAAAGATGCCATAAAATATACTTGCCGATTAGGATGAACATCAGTCTGATGTTTAAGATTCATTTTTTTACTATTCAAATTAGTCTTTTGGTTGAAAGTGAATTCTGCATCTGGAACATCTTTAAAAGAAATTTTTTGACGTATACTAAATGCAGCGTTCTTATATTCTTGATAGATATTTTTATCTACCTCGTTATAAAATTCATCTTCACTAATAAAAGATTTACTTTGATTATCCAGGTACTCTAACTTTGGATTTGTTATATCAGATTTTGATGCTTCAGAGAGTGGTGTTGATTGAAAGAGAACGTTAGAAAGAACAGCCAAAGTTAGTAATATTATTTTCATTATTTCACCTCCTTTGTATTTACCTTATAATTCCCGAGCATTTTTTATTTATGCTAATGAAAACAGGGCAGATTAATTGAACAAGAATATAGTC
>NZ_JBFUHX010000040.1:0-4569 GCF_056402175.1 Paenisporosarcina sp. P4_B8
TATTGGTTCTATACCAGTATAAAACAAAAGCACTATTCCAATCACTAGTATTAAAGCGGAATAAAAAAGTACATGACGTACCCACTTACAGAAGAAATTAAATAACCTTAGCCCTCAAGAATACAGGGCTAAGGTTGCTTAATAATCACTTTTTAATTACTTTCTACTTGAGAAGGGGAAGTCCAGAATACAGAAATCATCTTCTTTTGTGGCCTAACCTGTTTTGTCCTTTAGAAAGGGGACATTTTACTTTGAGTCCTCTTTTTTTATTAACTTCCCTGATGGGATTATGTTATTGTTTCGGCTCAAGACCGATCAGGCGTAGGAAGTATTCCAGCCCTTTCTTGCCAATTTTTTCTTTCGGCTGTTTGTTGGCAGGTGCGTCAGGTCCCTTCGTTAAGAAGTTTTTCTCCATTAAGCGAACATCCGTTTCGTCTACCACGCCATCTTGATTGAGATCTTGCGGCACGATGGAAGTATCTTTCGTACCATATGCATCCACGACACTCTGGATATCGAGGATATCAATCATTTTGTCGCCATTCACATCCCCTGCAAGACTTCTCTGACCAATTTTTAAAAATTGCCCACGTAGCTCACCATTTGCATCATGATATCCAGGAATGAATTTCTTCATAGCTTTAAGATGCCCCGGAACATCGAAAACAGCTGTATATACTTGATCGGAAGCCGGAATATCATTGATCGTGATAGCTCCATTTTTAGCAATTGTTCCTGGATATTTTTTACCACTTCTAGAGAGAGCGTATACTTGTGCTCCTATTTTTGTATAATCCCCCGGTTTCAAATATGCTGACCCTGATTCATATTTCAAAAATGCTTCCGGCGTGATGGATCCTATCAACTGTGTATGTGTAGGAATTATCTTAAGATCTTCAGTGCCGTAAAAAGGAATAGCAGTATCTGCTGTTTGTCCGGATTTCTTATAAGACCCTCCCTTCACCTCAAATCCAGGAATTTCATTTTCGTAAACTTCATCATTCATTACTTTAATCGTTACATCGAGGAACGGCATATCACCGTCCAGTCCTCTGAATGCCTTTCCAGTAATGGAAGCTCCGACTTTCACATTATTATGATATATACTTTCCGTCACAACTGGCTCATGGAGTGATACCTGTAAGCCTTTTTCCTGTGCATACTCTTTTACTGAATTGTTCAGCTTCACATTCGAAAACTTGAAGACGTCTTTGTCAATTGCTACACTAAATTCTCCGGAGACAAGCTCTTTCACATTATTAAGGCTGAGTGTCATCGTAAAGTTATCTCCGACTTTCAACTCTTTCTTGTCATAACTGGTAGTCGTATATTCCGTTCCTTCTTTCATGAAGTAATACTTTTGGTAACCAACTGCCGTTGCAGTATCCCACGTTCTCAACCACAATCTCATAGGTTGTTTTGCAATATCACTTTCCTCAATTCCTAATTTCACATCTCCATTCGCTTGAACCGGGAAGAATCCAGCCATATACGTATTGGTTCCTCTATAGTAAGCCATAGTGTTGGACGATTGATCGATGTCCAACCCTTTAGATTGTAATAGATTCACTGTCTCATCCTTAGCTGTTCCATGCATCCACACCGCTTTTTGGCCATCTTCTACTGTATACATAGAATCATTAATTTCGATTACACCCGATTTTATATCCATGTTGACTTCTGGTGCTTCATTGTCCACGATAAGCGGATTGTCATAAACATATGATTTCCCATCCTCATCGTGTGCAATCAGTTCCAGTATATAGTCGCCTGCTGGAAGCTTTATAGGAACATCACTGATTGGCTGGGACGGATCATTTGTAAATGGTAAGACCGTACCGCTGAACGCACCAGTAAGAAACACTTCTGCATCTATTTTTAAGTTACTCGTATTCGCTGTTCCTATGAACCCTACAGATTTTCCTGTTTTACTATCTTTTACAAGCACATCCATGGTTTTCATTGGGCTGTTCAACTTCATGATGAAATGGATCATTTTGTCATTAAGTTCCCAGAAAGCTGTTGTATTTGTCACGGATGGTCTAGTCGTTTTGACATAAGCAAATCCTTTTTCCGTCGCCATAACAGCAAATGGAATTTGATAGGTTTCGTCTGGATTGTTGGCATTGGTTACATGAATATACCCTTCATATCTTCCTCCCGCAGCGCTGGTTGGTATCGTTATGTTAGGCTGGAGCTCCTGCACTTGGCCGCTTCCCACTGTAATCGATGAAGGCACATCCACTGTAACACCGTTACTCACTGCATCTTGAATCCCTTTTCGCTCACCGTGATACTCCACTTCTAGTGTAAAAGATTTTTCTTCCTGGCTGTTGTTTTGAACCGTCACCTTTTTACTTGCTTCAATTGGTTGATCATCTTTTTTAATATGTCTTCCGAATACAATGGAACCTGTTTCTTCATCAATTTCTACGACTTTTCCATTTTCGATATTTTGTGTCTTATCCCATACTTTGATGGAGGTATCTGTATGAACCGCTTGATATGCATCGATTCGTCCTGCGCCTACTTCGTATACAGAATTATCCCCTTGTAAATCGTCCGAAGTATTCATGAGTGCCAATTTCACATCGAAAGGAGTGTATTCCGGATGCTCCTGCAATATCAATGCTGCTGTACCTGCCACATGTGGCGAGGCCATCGATGTACCCGACATGCGCACATAGGCATTCCCGTAATTAATGCCGTCCTGTGGATCGTTGATGAATTCCGGTGTCGTAGAGAATATCGACACACCTGGAGCGACCACATCCGGCTTAATATCATAATTTCCATTTACCGGTCCGCGTGAACTGAAATCTGCTAAATGATCGCCTTCTGTTTTTGTATTACTTAACGTTTCAAATGTGAAAGTACCWTCGCCCAGCTCTTTTAACCGCTCACCATCTGCTTTTGACAGGCGGAAAGAAGGGATTAACCCGACGACCTCACCCAAGTAGGCAGGTATTTGCCCGTCGACATTGTTATACACAATCACTGATTTAGCCCCAGCGTTTTTGGCGTTTTTGATTTTTTCATCAAACGCAAGTTCCCCGCGCTGAATCAACGCAATTTTCCCGCTGACATCTTTCCCGGCAAAATCAGTTGCTTTACCAAGTCCCGCAAATACAATTGGTAAGGATTTTCCTTGTAAATCTTCTAATCGATCAGAAAAATCTTTTCCGAGAAGTTGCAAATCATCTACTTGGTGAGACAAGCCCTTATTCTTATCTTCTAATTTAGGAGAAAAATCTTTGTCGAGACGTTTCGAATCTTCTAGTTGAGGAGAAAGTTCCTCGCTGATAAGTTTTGAATCTTCTAATTGATGAGAAAGGTCTTCTCCGAGACGTTCCAAATTATCATTTTCATTAGTGAAAACGCTTCCACTAAATGTAGGAATGGTCATAGAGACATCGCTTGCTCCTACTGAAATACCGAGAGCCGCTGTTCCTGGAGAGCCAAGCGTTTTTTCGTTCGGTCCGTTGTTGCCCGCAGCAACGACGGCCACCACGCCTGAAAGCATAGCATTATTTATCGCGACAGAAGTGGCGTATAAAGGATCGTTCGTATTGGCGCCGAGCGACAAGTTAATGACGTCCATGCCATCTGTAATCGCTTGATCGATTCCAGCAAGTACTCCTGCTGTATTTCCTCCACCCCAAACTCCCAATACTCGATATGCATATAAATCTACTTCTGGTGCTACCCCTTTTACAGCATAATCCACAGCGTTTTTCTGTTGGGCTGCAATCGTCCCTGCGACATGTGTTCCATGGTTTGTATAATACACTAAACCAGGATATGTTGGCTTGCCAGCATTAATCCAATCCTCGTAGGTCGTTTCCATCGGATCTGCATCATCATCTACAAAATCATATCCGCCCTTATAAACATCTTTTAAGTCTGGATGATTGTAGTCAATACCCGTGTCAATAACACCAACTTTAATCCCTTTACCGGTAATGTTCTCGGCATGTAACTTGTCAACGCCAATTTGCGGAATACTGTCTGCCATTTTCGGATCGATGGCTTCTTTCGTTTTTACCGGCGTTTCCACTTTTACCTCGTAATCTTTAAAGATACGATTAACTACTCCAGATTGCAGCAAATCTTGTACAGCTGTACCAGGCAACGTCATCGCTACACCGTTGATGGCCTTTTTATATTCTCTTGTAATGGTTACGTCTTCCGCTTTGTATGCGGTTGAGTTCTTTTGCACTTTTAATGATTGCACATGCTCTTTAAAAGCTTTGTGAGATTGTTCCACTTTTTCATTTGCAGCAGAAGAAGATAGTTTTTTTCCTTTCGCCGCTTGTTTCATCACTTCAATTTTAGCCGGCGCCTGTTCAAATTCGACGATGACTTTGACTAATTCCGGACTATTTGCATCAATATCCGGTGAAATGGTAAAGGTTGTATTTGTTTCTAATTGCTCTAATGCCTTTCTTTGTTCCGTAGTCAGGTTCTTTAGAATTTCTTCCGCATGATCAACCGATTTCAGCTCAAACGGGCTTTTCGCCAATACGTTATATGGAGCACCTTGAGATAATAACATGCCAACAGCTAGCG
>NZ_JBFUHX010000041.1:0-3898 GCF_056402175.1 Paenisporosarcina sp. P4_B8
GTTCAATATATTGCCAATTAGCAAGTGCAGAGAAAGTTGCGATTTTATTAGATATTTTCAACATTAAATCCAATTTCTTTTCTTTCATATCTCTGACTTCTACTAACGTATTTGTACAACTTTCATATAAATCTAGTTTCGATGTGGGGAGCTCTAATTCGTTTCTATAAAGCACTAATATTAAAGTCAATAATAAAGGAGTCTTTTTTAATTCTTCTTCGATACTATCTAATTCCGTTAAGCAATTATGAATTTCTTTAATTCTTCTTTTTTCATCATCTTCTTCAATAGAGTACCAGTTTTCCACATATTCTTTCATTTGATCTGGGTTAAAATCAAGAACATGAACAACTTTAAATTCGCCATTAAAATGTACTTCTTCATAAGCTTCATATCTACTTGTTACAATACTTAATAGTTTAGGATATAATCTAATAAAATTTTCTATATCATGACGAATTTGAGTCCTCTCTTGTATATCTAGAACTTCATCTAGTCCATCAAAAAAAATTAAAGTAGAATATTTTTTCAAAATTTCTTCCATAGCCTTTTTACTAACATAGCTAATTTGAAATTCTTCTTCTAAAATTTTGGTGATATATTCTACTAAACCACTTGAATGTTGCATTTTATATTTATTATATTTATGTAATTCTATTCTAAATGGTATTTTTGAATAAATCTCTTTATTATTAAAAAAACCATCTCTATCGAATAACTTACACATAGCATACTTGACTAAAGAAGATTTTCCCGCTCCTGGTTTCCCTAAAATAACTAAATTTCTCTTGTCTTTAAAAAAATCTTTAAAATTAAACTTCCTGTCAATATCAACTAATTTTGATAAATTTGATAAACTCGCAAAATACTGCACGTTGTTTTCAATGTATTCTTTCAAAAATTTTAGATTTAATTGCGTTTTCTCAGCCCCTTCTTCTATAGGACTTTCATTAACTCTTTTAAAATTAACTTGAGAATTTTGCACCTCAAAAGTAGGCTCTACAAATAATGAATATAATTGAACTTCTCTAGGTTTTCTTGGTAAGGCAAGTCCGAAGAAATTAATACGAGAAAAATTATTCTTAACATTTTCACCGCTTTAATAAATTCATTTTTATCTAACTCAGTATCACTAATTAATTTTTCGAAAATACTTTGATCAATTACCTTTTCAACCTGAAAAAAAGCATGTAATACATTTTTTTGTGTATATAAATATGTGTTTAAATCTTTTGGTAATACACCTTCTATTTTTAAAGATAATATTATGTCTATTATTTCATTAATTATTGAATCATTTAGTTCCGTTTTCAGTATTTTTTTAGAGTAGTGTTTTATCTGTTTTTCAAGTTCATCTTTTGAATAAACCGCTTTATTACTTATAAACTCTTGTACATTATTAGAAATTCCTTTTGAAACTGCAAGAATATACTTGAAATTATTAATATCTGGTATTATTGTTTTGTCATCGATATAATTTAATATAAATTTTGTTAATTCTTCTAAAAATATACCCTTACTAATATTTTGGCCATATTTCTTACATTGTATAACAGCTATAGTTTTAGAATTTTTCGAGAGAATAATATCTCTACCCTTTTCGCCGACTCCGCTCATTAAAACCGCATTATCAAATTCAATATTAAAAAATTCGTTTTTTCCAATAAATCCACTTACTAATGAATGCAATAACTCCTCAAATTTTCTATCACTCAAATCATTAAAGGGAAAATTCTCTTGTAAACTATATTTTTTTGGTTTTTGAACTGTATCTAGGTAATTTTGCAAGTCAGTTCTACTCCTTATTTTATATGAGATTTGTACTACGCTACTATATATATTGTATCTTTATTTTCCAAAAATGTATCATAAAATTTTGAAGTGGAGGATATTGATTCCTCACAGACCAGCCCCAATACACAGCTTTTTTATTAGATTAAAAAGTAATCAAGACTACTTAATAATTATAATAAAACGGATGTATAGATAGGCAATATTAGTTAACAATGGTTTTACCACAATAGTTAACCATCTGTATTCATAGGAGGGTTCATAGTATAAATTCACCAAAAAAATATTGGAAAAGTACATGTCAAGTTATACCCCTACAGACTAGAAATATCTTAAATGAATATTTATATAAAAACATTAATTAGTTATAAGAAATAATTGGAATTAATGTTAAAGTAGATATAAGAATGTATAAAGTTTTTATTAAAAGGAGTGATTATATGGAAGATTTATATGAATTGGGAAATCCAGAAGTGGAAAATGAAAACGAGAAAATAGAATATATTGAGGAAATTAAAGTAGTAACTAGAGGTGTTGATTTTTCAGTAAGAGAATTAAAAACTTTGAGTGAAGAGAAAGAACTTGTAGTTCCTGATTTTCAAAGAGAACTTGTCTGGGATACAAGAAGAAAGTCAAGATTTATAGAATCTATTTTATTAGGTTATCCTATTCCAGGAATGTTTTTTACAGATTTAGATAAAGGGAAAATGTTAATAATTGATGGGCAACAAAGAATAAATACCCTTGTTGAATTTCTCAACAATGAATTGAAAATTCTAAGACGAGATGACATTAATCCGAAATGGAGAGGTAAGTTTTTCAGGGACTTAGATGAAGATTCTCAGAGACGGTTAAGAAGTACAAACATACGGGCTTCTGTTTTTCAAATTTTATCTGATGAACAAGACAAAAATATAGCGTTATATAGCTTATTTGAAAGAATAAACACTGGTAGTATTCAATTAAACAGTCAAGAAATTCGAAGAGCCATCTATTTTGGAGAATTCACAAAAAAATTAAATGAATTTGTCACTAATCCAATTTGGATAGCGGCTTATAAAATGGTTTTGACTAATCAAACCGAAGGGTTTGAAAAGGACAAAAGATTAAGTGATCAAGAGATTATTGCTAGATATTTTACTATTAAATCGTTGGAGGATAATAAACATTTAAATAGTGACATCTCATACAAAAAGGAAATCAATATGTTTATGTCAAATGCTCAAAGAATGGATGAACAATTTGCTGCAAGAATTTTTAATGAACTAGAGATAAAATTAATTTGGTTACAAGAGCAAATTAAATTGTCAGTAGGGCACCTTTTCAGAAGACCTACGGAAAAAATAAGTGATTTAGAAGATTTTGAGAATTCTTTAAAAGGTAAAAAGTTTAACATTCCTCTATTTGAAAGTTTACTTTTAACATTAGATAAAATAAACATGGAGTCACAAAAGTTTGATGTAATAAAGTATATTAAATTGTTTGAAGATGAAAGGTTTGTGGAAGCAATTTCTTCTCAAACAAATAGATATGAAAATATCCAATACAGATTGAAAGCAGTGGAAGGAGTTTTCAGTCGTGAGTAAGGTAGTTGAGATCTTAGACATAATTGATAATGGTAGAGAAACTATTGAGGTTGCAGAATCAGATGATATCACTAAAGAAATTGAATTATTAAAAAATGAAATTTCTTTCTTAGGTGGTTTAGTAGAAGATGTTACATATGATTCCTTTCTAAAAGTTATTGAATACTATGAAGGTTTACTACGGATGACCCCTGCAGAGAGAGATTCCGAAGTTTATGGACTTACAAGTACATATGCATTATTACTATTGAATTCTACCTATGATGTCGCTATTAAAGAGATTTTCAGAAAAACTTTCGAATCTGCTTTATCTTTACAAAATAATATCCAAAAGTATTTAGGAGATATAATTGACAGAAAAATTCTAAATAGATATATGACAAATATTAAACACAAACATGTAAGAGAAACATTCGCATTGGAAATTGATGTTAGAGATGCTGAACTTCAAACTAGTATTAATATTATAAATGAATTAATTTCTACAAGGAATAAGATTGCCCATGGACTTGAAACTAGCT
>NZ_JBFUHX010000042.1:0-3039 GCF_056402175.1 Paenisporosarcina sp. P4_B8
TTCATTTTGGTTAAGTCCTCGATCGATTAGTATTCGTCAGCTGCACACGTCACCGCGCTTCCACCTCGAACCTATCTACCTCATCGTCTTTGAGGGATCTTACTTACTTGCGTAATGGGAAATCTCATCTTGAGGGGGGCTTCATGCTTAGATGCTTTCAGCACTTATCCCGGCCACACATAGCTACCCAGCGATGCTCTTGGCAGAACAACTGGTACACCAGCGGTGTGTCCATCCCGGTCCTCTCGTACTAAGGACAGCTCCTCTCAAATTTCCTACGCCCACGACGGATAGGGACCGAACTGTCTCACGACGTTCTGAACCCAGCTCGCGTACCGCTTTAATGGGCGAACAGCCCAACCCTTGGGACCGACTACAGCCCCAGGATGCGATGAGCCGACATCGAGGTGCCAAACCTCCCCGTCGATGTGGACTCTTGGGGGAGATAAGCCTGTTATCCCCGGGGTAGCTTTTATCCGTTGAGCGATGGCCCTTCCATGCGGAACCACCGGATCACTAAGCCCGTCTTTCGACCCTGCTCGACTTGTAGGTCTCGCAGTCAAGCTCCCTTCTGCCTTTACACTCTACGAATGATTTCCAACCATTCTGAGGGAACCTTTGGGCGCCTCCGTTACACTTTAGGAGGCGACCGCCCCAGTCAAACTGCCCGCCTGACACTGTCTCCTGCCCCGCTAAGGGGCAAGGGTTAGAAGTTCAATACAACCAGGGTAGTATCCCACCGACGCCTCCTCCGAAGCTGGCGCTCCGGAATCTCAGGCTCCTACCTATCCTGTACAAGTTGTACCAAAATTCAATATCAGGCTACAGTAAAGCTCCACGGGGTCTTTCCGTCCTGTCGCGGGTAACCTGCATCTTCACAGGTACTATAATTTCACCGAGTCTCTCGTTGAGACAGTGCCCAGATCGTTACGCCTTTCGTGCGGGTCGGAACTTACCCGACAAGGAATTTCGCTACCTTAGGACCGTTATAGTTACGGCCGCCGTTTACTGGGGCTTCAATTCGCACCTTCGCTTGCGCTAAGCACTCCTCTTAACCTTCCAGCACCGGGCAGGCGTCAGCCCCTATACGTCACCTTACGGTTTTGCAGAGACCTGTGTTTTTGCTAAACAGTCGCCTGGGCCTATTCACTGCGGCTCTCTCGGGCTTTAACACCCTAATAGAGCACCCCTTCTCCCGAAGTTACGGGGTCATTTTGCCGAGTTCCTTAACGAGAGTTCTCTCGCTCACCTTAGGATTCTCTCCTCGACTACCTGTGTCGGTTTGCGGTACGGGCACCTTCCACCTCGTTAGAGGCTTTTCTTGGCAGTGTGAAATCAGGAACTCAGACCTAATGGTCCTTGTCATCACAGCTCAACGTTATAGGAACGGGATTTGCCTCATTCCACGCCTTACTGCTTGAACGTACATAACCAACAGTACGCTTACCCTATCCTTCTGCGTCCCCCCATTACTCAAACGGTGGAGTGGTGGTACAGGAATATCAACCTGTTGTCCATCGCCTACGCCTATCGGCCTCGGCTTAGGTCCCGACTAACCCTGAGCGGACGAGCCTTCCTCAGGAAACCTTAGTCATTCGGTGGACGGGATTCTCACCCGTCTTTCGCTACTCATACCGGCATTCTCACTTCTAAGCGCTCCACCAGTCCTTCCGGTCTAGCTTCAACGCCCTTAGAACGCTCTCCTACCACGGATTCCATACGGAATCCATCCACAGCTTCGGTGAATTGTTTAGCCCCGATACATTTTCGGCGCAGCGTCACTCGACCAGTGAGCTATTACGCACTCTTTAAATGATGGCTGCTTCTAAGCCAACATCCTGGTTGTCTAAGCAACGCCACATCCTTTTCCACTTAACAATTACTTGGGGACCTTAGCTGGTGGTCTGGGCTGTTTCCCTCTTGACTACGGATCTTATCACTCGCAGTCTGACTCCCAATTATAAATCTCTGGCATTCGGAGTTTGTCTGAATTCGGTAACCCGGGATGGGCCCCTAGTCCAAACAGTGCTCTACCTCCAGGATTCTCAAAATTGAGGCTAGCCCTAAAGCTATTTCGGAGAGAACCAGCTATCTCCAGGTTCGATTGGAATTTCTCCGCTACCCACACCTCATCCCCGCACTTTTCAACGTGCGTGGGTTCGGGCCTCCAGTAAGTGTTACCTTACCTTCACCCTGGACATGGGTAGATCACCTGGTTTCGGGTCTACAACTACATACTCTATCGCCCTATTCAGACTCGCTTTCGCTGCGGCTCCGCCTTCTCAGCTTAACCTTGCATGCAATCGTAACTCGCCGGTTCATTCTACAAAAGGCACGCTATCACCCATTAACGGGCTCTAACTACTTGTAGGCACACGGTTTCAGGATCTCTTTCACTCCCCTTCCGGGGTGCTTTTCACCTTTCCCTCACGGTACTGGTTCACTATCGGTCACTAGGTAGTATTTAGCCTTGGGAGATGGTCCTCCCAGATTCCGACGGAATTTCACGTGTTCCGCCGTACTCAGGATCCACTCAGGAGAGAACGAACTTTCGACTACAGGGCTTTTACCTGCTRCGGCGGACCTTTCCAGATCGCTTCGTCTAACTCGTTCCTTTGTAACTCCGTATTGAGTGTCCTACAACCCCAAGAAGCAAGCTTCTTGGTTTGGGCTCTTCCCGTTTCGCTCGCCGCTACTCAGGGAATCGAATTTCTTTCTCTTCCTCCAGGTACTTAGATGTTTCAGTTCCCTGGGTGTGCCACGGATGCGCTATGTATTCACGCAAACGTACTGCTCTATTAAAAACAGTGGGTTTCCCCATTCGGAAATCTCCGGATCAAAGCTTACTTACAGCTCCCCGAAGCATATCGGTGTTAGTACCGTCCTTCATCGGCTCCTAGTGCCAAGGCATTCACCGTGCGCCCTTATTAACTTAACCTAAAAGTTAAAAAGTTCTTACGCATACAACCGAAGTTGTATGTTGAATTACTTGAATGTTTATTGCTTTCAATGTCGTTTTATCCAGTTTTCAAAGAACAA
>NZ_JBFUHX010000043.1:0-2931 GCF_056402175.1 Paenisporosarcina sp. P4_B8
GGCTTGATCTCTACGTAGATATTGCAGAACCAAGATATTTAGTATTTCATTCAGCTGATCCTACAAAACATTCTGATCCATTTATTAAAAAGTTTTCTAGTGCGCATGGTTACGACAATATTTGGCTGCCTGTACCATTATTACTACAAACTATAGAATTTGGTAAATTTTGGGGTATGTCTGTTTCTTTTCAACAAGCTCTTGATGACACTGATGCTAATGTGGAAAATAATGGACCAGAAGATACTCAAGACGTTTCTTTGAGTGTGAAAAGGCATTTTGCAAAGGTTTTCTTTCAAACATTAATTAATTCGGATATTAATAATATGCTTGGTATTTCAAGACTTTCTATACTAAGGAGTGATAATGAAAGTAACCCCGACAAAGAACACAAGTTTATTATAGATGATATAAAGTACAACGGTAAAATGACAGCTAAGGGTAATTCCTTCTCTCGCCATTCTAGCTTAGTTTATGAACTCGTGAATTTATATAGTAGTACAATCAACAAAGTTGAATCGTACGGTTTATCCTTCGAGGAAGGCTATTTATCTGGAAATCCTTTTACGATAACGTTTAGTAAAAAAATTGAACCTAAAAAGTTGGTTAATTTCATGTTCAATGGAGAGCAACCGTTTAGACTGTGGGGGATAGAGGATGAGATAGGTGAAAAGCAGTATCGAGTATATGCAGTCGACATGCACAATGGTAACCATGGTAACAAATTAACTTTTGAAATAACTTCTGATTATATGCGTATATCACTACCAAAATATGCTTGTGGAAATACTATACTTCGTTTATTTGCAAATTTAAACCATTATGTAGATGCGATGGCTAAGATGGAGGTTGTTGATTATGAGCTTAAAGTCGACTTATCTAGAACAAGACTTAGTTAATATACTCGCAAGTATGACTTTTGCTCTTCCGGGATATCCCCGTCACTTTTATGAAACGGGATACAGAATCGAATCGATAGAAAGAGACTTCGCTGTAACACAAGATGGAGTGATACGTGAAGTTAAATTCGATATTGTTCTAAACAATCCAGATAAAAACCACTCCCTAACATGTGAATGTAAAAGCGGAAGAACTGAACCAGATCAATTAGAAAGATACAGTAAAATAAAATCTGATGAATTAGTTAGAATAGGAGCAGTATCTTCTAATAATCCTTCTTTACATACTCACGACATAACACTAGTTTTTAATGATGAAAATAGAGAGAAAATCAAAGATGAGACACAGGGTTATAACTTTAATCATTTGTCTGTTTCTCAAAACCCAACAAGAATTGACTTAGTCAAAGGAAGTTTTCAAGATGATGATCTTGATGCTTATTTTATCGATACTATTGAGTATCCGGACTTAGTTAATGAGGTATTTAAAGTAGGTGGACAAACTCCTCTTTTCAAATATATTAATTTAGTGGTCTATGAACTTGTGTCCCTTTCTGTTAGAGGGAAGGATGAATTTGAAATATCGGATCTTGCTCCCGGTATTGTATCATCAGTCCCGAATCTATACCCTTCGAAAGTTGGAACGCAAATGAGAAAAGATGTTGAAAATAAAATAGGAAAGGCACTTATAGAAGGAAGTACATACGAGTTAGGTGATTATTTCTCATGGGACAATAGTTTGAAAATTGGCAAGTTAAAAAAAGTGAAGCCGGGTTGTAAAGCGATAAATTATAAATCATTTAAAGAGCAAGCTCATAAGATGGCTGAGAGAATGAGATTAAAAGATCCGCCACCTCCCATTTTCATGAAAAAAAAGAAAGTAAATGTTCATCCAAATCAAACTGCATTAGATTTATTTGGATCAGAAGGAATTGGTTAATTGGCGAGCGGGGTTCCTGGATTTCGAAAAAATAAAGTTTAAAAGGGTCACCTATTTATTTTAATAGGTGGCTTTTACTTGATTGGAGGAGGCAGTTCTTTTCAAAGTTCAAGTGATACTGAGTTACGAAAAAGCCCATGGCTTTTTGCTCAATATAGCTTAATAATATATTGGTTTTATTAGTTGAATTCGTCTATGTCTTTGAATCCGTTAATTTTGCTAATGATCAAAGTTTATAGTGGAATTATTTCTAATGTATAAAGGTAAGGTATGTATGTAGCCTATCATTACCAGAACAAGTTATAGGTGTTATTTTGGGAAAAGAGTTTAATAAGTTTGGGAAAGGCGGTGAATGGAATGATAAATAGTTTTATTGTTATGCAAGGTCACACCTATCATGAAGAAAAGGAATTAGGAATCATTTGGTCCCCTCAAAGAGATAAAGGTGATAATGTTCCACACTCTTGGTTCCGTATGACTGAAGTAGAAGCGGGGGATCGTATATTCCATTATGTTAAAGGCAATATTGTTGCCATTAGTGTTGCTACTACAGCTTGCCTAGAAGCGAGTAAACCATCAACGATGCAAAGTTATGACCAATGGAGTGATAAAGGATATTTAGTAGAATTACAATATCATGAATTGGAAGTACCATTAAACGTTCGTGTTGCTTTCGATGAAATTTTACCTCTGCTACCTTTAAAATATTCTCCATTTCAACAAGATAGCAACGGTAACCAGGGCTATCTGTATCCTTGTAATGAGGAGTTATCAATTAAGTTGTTAGAGCTTATCAGTGACTTGAATATTTACCAGGTTGATGAAGAGCAGCTTGAATTATCAATAAGTACAGTGCGCCGTACAGAACGTAACACGATTAGCCCATTAATTGCTGAGACAGAAGCGGAAGCGAAGACTAAGATTCGATTAGGTCAGCAAAAGTTTAAAAAAGGATTATTGCCATTATGGGATCATAAGTGTGCGCTTTGTGGGATTGATTTACCTGTATTATTACGAGCCAGCCATGCCAAACCCTGGAAAGATAGCACCAATGCTGAGAGAATTGATCCTCATAATGGTGTGCTACTATGC
>NZ_JBFUHX010000045.1:0-1940 GCF_056402175.1 Paenisporosarcina sp. P4_B8
CCAAGAGCATCGCTGGGTAGCTATGTGTGGCCGGGATAAGTGCTGAAAGCATCTAAGCATGAAGCCCCCCTCAAGATGAGATTTCCCATTACGCAAGTAAGTAAGATCCCTCAAAGACGATGAGGTAGATAGGTTCGAGGTGGAAGCGCGGTGACGTGTGCAGCTGACGAATACTAATCGATCGAGGACTTAACCAAAATGAATTTGAATGGTTTTCAATGACCCGTTTATCCAGTTTTGAGTGAACAAGAATAGTTTTTTATTTCAAAAAACACTTGTAAATCTCATGAGATTTGATATAATAGATCTTGTCTTAAAAAATGAATACCCAGTCCAGTGATAATGGCAAAGAGGTCACACCCGTTCCCATACCGAACACGGAAGTTAAGCTCTTTAGCGCCGATGGTAGTTGGGGGTTTCCCCCTGTGAGAGTAGGACGTCGCTGGGCGATTTATTTCGGAGGATTAGCTCAGCTGGGAGAGCATCTGCCTTACAAGCAGAGGGTCGGCGGTTCGAGCCCGTCATCCTCCACCATTTTTCTTTTTAACACCGTGCCGGTGTAGCTCAGTTGGTAGAGCAACTGACTTGTAATCAGTAGGTCGAGGGTTCGACTCCTTTCGCCGGCACCATTGTTAGAGCCATTAGCTCAGTTGGTAGAGCATCTGACTTTTAATCAGAGGGTCGTAGGTTCGAATCCTACATGGCTCACCATTTTCATACTAAGTTGCGGGTGTGGCGGAACTGGCAGACGCACTAGACTTAGGATCTAGCGCCGCAAGGCGTGGGGGTTCGACTCCCTTCACCCGCACCATTTTCACAATWTTATACGAGCGGAAGTAGTTCAGTGGTAGAACACCACCTTGCCAAGGTGGGGGTCGCGAGTTCGAACCTCGTCTTCCGCTCCATATCTTCTTAAATGCCGGGGTGGCGGAACTGGCAGACGCACAGGACTTAAAATCCTGCGGTAGGTGACTACCGTACCGGTTCGATTCCGGTCCTCGGCACCAGTTTTTAAAATAGCATAATATGCGCCCGTAGCTCAATTGGATAGAGTACTTGACTACGAATCAAGCGGTTAGAGGTTCGAGTCCTCTCGGGCGCGCCATATTTTTTAAACTTCGGGAAGTAGCTCAGCTTGGTAGAGCACTTGGTTTGGGACCAAGGGGTCGCAGGTTCGAATCCTGTCTTCCCGACCAGTTTATTTTATCCCTTTTACGGGGCCTTAGCTCAGCTGGGAGAGCGCCTGCCTTGCACGCAGGAGGTCAGCGGTTCGATCCCGCTAGGCTCCACCAACATTTTATAAAGATCCTGGCGGCGTAGCTCAGCTGGCTAGAGCGTACGGTTCATACCCGTGAGGTCGGGGGTTCGATCCCCTCTGCCGCCATYTTTTAGGACCTTTAGCTCAGTTGGTTAGAGCAGACGGCTCATAACCGTCCGGTCGCAGGTTCGAGTCCTGCAAGGTCCACCACTTATATACTGCGGAGGTATACCCAAGTCCGGCTGAAGGGATCGGTCTTGAAAACCGACAGGGGAGTCAAATCCCGCGGGGGTTCGAATCCCTCTACCTCCTCCATTTTTACTAAGTGTGTGGTGTAAGATCATCAAACATATAAACATACATATACTCGCTCTAAAGAAATCGTGATATTACTAGAAGCGTTGAGTCATAGTGTTTATAACAATAATATTATCGCGGGGTGGAGCAGCACGGTAGCTCGTTGGGCTCATAACCCAAAGGTCGCAGGTTCAAATCCTGCCCCCGCAACCAAATGGTCCCGTGGTGTAGCGGTTAACATGCCTGCCTGTCACGCAGGAGATCGCGGGTTCGATTCCCGTCGGGACCGCCATTTTTTATGAAGTGTTAAGAATTGGAATAAGCAAAGAAGGTCTAGGAAGCAAAATGAGTAAGTGAAGGAGCGTACTAACGTACGTGACTGAAC
>NZ_JBFUHX010000046.1:0-1409 GCF_056402175.1 Paenisporosarcina sp. P4_B8
TGGCGATTTCATGTCGGGCCATCTGTTCTCCTTCTGTCAGTCCGATTGAGTTCGTCGATGCTTCAATGAGAAGCTTTGCTTTCGGCAACTGTGGTGTCCTCATACCCTCTACCTCACGGTATAAAAAGACCAACTCCTCACCACTTTTCCCTTCAATATCCTGTGGAAATGGAGTCATTTCCAATTCCTCCAGCGCCATCTTTCCAAAAGACGGAAAGACTTGAGTAAACTCTGGAAAATAGCGATCAAGCCAACGGACGATTCGATTTTTAATACTCGCTAAATCTTCCGTTAACTTTGAACGGAGAGTAGATCCGATACGCGGTTCAGCTTCTACATCTTTTAACAAACGTGGATAGCTAAAACGTCCATCTTTCAATAAACGTGCGATGACCAACGCATCTTTTTTATCGTTCTTTGTTGGTAAATTATCGTCCAATTCCTTCTAACGATTGACGTGCATTGGGTTGACCATGACAAGTGGAATGTCGTAGTGGTCTAAGAAATTAGCTAAGTTCATCCAGTAGTGGCCTGTTGGCTCAATTCCGACTATAACGTCTGTTTTCTTAGCTTCTTTCATCGTTTGACGAATCTTTTCATACAAACTATCAAAGCCTTCTTTTGATTGATGTACCGGAAAAGCTTTTTCAATCACACGCCCTCGTTCATCGACAAAGCACGCGTAATGAACACGCTTGGCAATATCCATACCAACAACGAGTGTATTTTCAGTCACTTGATTAATTTTTTCATTGCATTTAAACTGCATAGAGAAGTCCTCCTTGTTTGATGATGGGTCAATGGTCGTTGACACTCATGCATCAAACTAGAGGGCTCTTTTTCTTTCAAGACCTCGAACATCCTTCAAACAGGAATGCTGCCCCGTTAGTTCAATAAGAAAAAAGGCTTCACTCCTTATTGAAGTAAAGCACCCGTTAGTTGAATAAGGAATTTCAATAAGTTCAATTGTTAAGGATGTCCTCTTTACCTTTTCTTTTAAGTTCAAATATTAAAAAGCCAATATAAATAACCAACAATATTATCGTAACGTTGATTGATATTTCATATCCAGTCCTAAATAAATCGGAGTTCCAGTGACCAAAATGATCTTCACCAAAAACATAATATGCCAACGAGTTGGAAACAGAATAACCATCGCGTTCTGGATAAGGTATTAAGTTATAATTATAGTTTTGTGCTAATGCAATATTAAAAACCAAAGATGTTATTAATAAAACAAGTGTCGATTTAGATTTACTATCATTCTTATCTAAAATCCTAAGAAGAAGGTAAAACAATAAGAATGCAGGTAATAGAAACTTCACAAGAATTATAAACATATATTTCCTCCTCATAATTTTTATTCATTAATTTAATTTTAGTCTTTCGGATAGTCATATATTTCGTTA
>NZ_JBFUHX010000047.1:0-1336 GCF_056402175.1 Paenisporosarcina sp. P4_B8
GTTCAGTCACGTACGTTAGTACGCTCCTTCACTTACTCATTTTGCTTCCTAGACCTTCTTTGCTTATTCCAATTCTTAACACTTCATAAAAAATGGCGGTCCCGACGGGAATCGAACCCGCGATCTCCTGCGTGACAGGCAGGCATGTTAACCGCTACACCACGGGACCATTTGGTTGCGGGGGCAGGATTTGAACCTGCGACCTTTGGGTTATGAGCCCAACGAGCTACCGTGCTGCTCCACCCCGCGTCAATATTATGTTATAAACACTATTGCTTCACCGCTTATGTCTTAATGGACATCTGCATCGGCTTTCGCCTGCTTCGATGTTAATCGCCATCTTCGTTTGGCGATTTGCTCCACCCTCGCGTTGTTCTTTAGAACATGCGATTTAGATATTTGCGTCACCCTCGCGTTTTACTTTATCGAAAGTGTTTATAGTGTAAATGGTGGAGGATGACGGGCTCGAACCGCCGACCCTCTGCTTGTAAGGCAGATGCTCTCCCAGCTGAGCTAATCCTCCGAAAATGAAAACTGGTTATATTTTCTTTAAAAGAAATTGGTGACCCCTACGGGATTCGAACCCGTGTTACCGCCGTGAAAGGGCGGTGTCTTAACCGCTTGACCAAGGGGCCATATATAATAGAAGGAAATTATCTGGCGGAGAGCAAGGGATTTGAACCCTTGAGACAGTTTAACCCGCCTACACGAATTCCAATCGTGCTCCTTCGGCCACTCGGACAGCTCCCCAGAGATATGGCTCCGAAGGTAGGACTCGAACCTACGACCAATCGGTTAACAGCCGATTGCTCTACCACTGAGCTACTTCGGATCAATAATATATAGCCTGGCGACGACCTACTCTCACAGGGGGAAACCCCCAACTACCATCGGCGCTGAAGAACTTAACTTCCGTGTTCGGTATGGGAACGGGTGTGACCTCTTCGCCATCATCACCAGACTATTTGTTTTTTAAGACAAGATTTATTATATCAAGTCTCATGAGAATTACAAGCGTTTTTTAAAAATAAAAAAACATTTTTGTTCACTCAAAACTGGATAAACGGGTCATTGAAAATCATTCAAGTTCATTTTGGTTAAGTCCTCGATCGATTAGTATTCGTCAGCTGCACACGTCACCGCGCTTCCACCTCGAACCTATCTACCTCATCGTCTTTGAGGGATCTTACTTACTTGCGTAATGGGAAATCTCATCTTGAGGGGGGCTTCATGCTTAGATGCTTTCAGCACTTATCCCGGCCACACATAGCTACCCAGCGATGCTCTTGGCAGAACAACTGGTACACCAGCGGTGTGTCCATCCCGGTCCTCTCGT
>NZ_JBFUHX010000048.1:0-953 GCF_056402175.1 Paenisporosarcina sp. P4_B8
AATTATTTCTGGGGAAGTACTCAAGTGGCTGAAGAGGCGCCCCTGCTAAGGGTGTAGGTCGGGCAACCGGCGCGAGGGTTCAAATCCCTCCTTCTCCGCCAGATGTAAGGCCCCTTGGTCAAGCGGTTAAGACACCGCCCTTTCACGGCGGTAACACGGGTTCGAATCCCGTAGGGGTCATTTAAAAAGATGCGCTATCTTCGGGATAGCGTGTTTTTTTATGGAGAAATGTCGAATTGTAGCGAAACGTGACAGACGAAATTCATACAAGTATTTTTATAAACAAACAACCGCAATTGCGGTTGTTTTTCATTCTATATTAAGTAGCCGATCAATAAACCTATGCCGAGTAAGAATCCGAATAGTGTATTTGTTAATGCTGTATCTTTCATAGCCGGCATTACTTCCAGTGGGTGTTCTTTTGTTTTGAAAACTTGGATGGAATGCACTGGTTTCTTTACGCTTAAGATCACAAGTAGTGCCCAAGGCGTAACAAGGTTTAGAACAACTAATATTAAAATCCAAATGTATGAAATTACGAACAGGGCTAACAAGACATTAACTGCTCGTTTGCGACCGATTAAGATGGCCATCGTTTTTCGACCACTTTCTTTATCACCTACTAAATCCCGAGTATTAATGGTTTTCAATGACCCGTTTATCCAGTTTTGAGCGAACAAAAATGTTTTTTTAAAAAAATAAAAAACACTTGTAAATCTCGTCAGACTTGTTATAATAAATCTTGTCTTAAAAAAAGAATACCCAGTCCAGTGATAATGGCAAAGAGGTCACACCCGTTCCCATACCGAACACGGAAGTTAAGCTCTTTAGCGCCGATGGTAGTTGGGGGTTTCCCCCTGTGAGAGTAGGACGTCGCTGGGCGATTTATTTCGGAGGATTAGCTCAGCTGGGAGAGCATCTGCCTTACAAGCAGAGGGTCGGCGGTTCGAGCC
>NZ_JBFUHX010000049.1:0-920 GCF_056402175.1 Paenisporosarcina sp. P4_B8
CTAACGGGTACATTAGTAAAAAGAATCTAGAGGTGATCTAATAATGAATATACAAGTCAGTTTAAAAGATATAATTGAGGAAATGGAAGTACAGTTTGAAGAGTCACGTTCATTATTAAATATTAAAACGGGTGAAATAATCATAGTTACATCTGAGGACTTGCGTGCTGCTGAAGACGAAGAACCATTTGATCATTTACCTGAATGGGAACAAGAAAATAGAATGAATGCAATTGATGTGGTTGAAAACTTTGAAAACTATATAGAGTTACCTACTAAATATGCAGTGAATGAATATGAAATAATGGAAAACTTCAGTTTAAAAGTAAGGGATCAACGGATGCAGGAATCTTTATTAAGGGTCATTAAGGGGAAGGGTGCCTTTAGAAGGTTTAAGGACAAAATAATAGATTTTGAAATAGAAGATCAATGGTATTCATACCGTGATGAGTGTTTTAAACAAATTGCAATTGAATGGTGTCAGGAAAATAATATAAACTTTATAGAATAGAAATAACAGAGATGATTACCGAACCATGAACTGAACCCCGAATAGTAGACACTTTAATAAAAGTGACCCTATCCGGGTTTTTTTCTAATCCTAGACCCCGTTATATCTGGAAGCTAACTATTGTGGACGGGAGCTTTTCAATCGTGACAAAATGGACCAAGCAAAATCGCTTGTATTTCAACCTAATGATTTATGAGTTGTAAGAGCTGCCTAATCAGCTCTTTTTTTGTCACTCACCGAACCGATTAGTTCTACTAAGAAGGGATTATTGGAATGGTGCTGAATAAGTTAATATATGTAAATTATTGAGGCTTTTAAGTGGTGATTAAGGGTGTGTTAATAGTGGAAAGGGAAATAACAGTATTTGCGATTGCTTTTTTGGAGACCTTTGCTCTAGCTGGTGTTTTAT
>NZ_JBFUHX010000050.1:0-808 GCF_056402175.1 Paenisporosarcina sp. P4_B8
CGTTTCGCTACAATTCGACATTTCTCTACAATTCGACATTTCTCCATAAAAAAACACGCTATCCCGAAGATAGCGCATCTTTTTAAATGACCCCTACGGGATTCGAACCCGTGTTACCGCCGTGAAAGGGCGGTGTCTTAACCGCTTGACCAAGGGGCCTTACATCTGGCGGAGAAGGAGGGATTTGAACCCTCGCGCCGGTTRCCCGACCTACACCCTTAGCAGGGGCGCCTCTTCAGCCACTTGAGTACTTCCCCAGAAATAATTGGCTCCGAAGGTAGGACTCGAACCTACGACCAATCGATTAACAGTCGATTGCTCTACCACTGAGCTACTTCGGAATGGTGGGCCTAAATGGACTCGAACCATCGACCTCACGCTTATCAGGCGTGCGCTCTAACCAGCTGAGCTATAGGCCCACAAAAAAATGGAGCGGGTGAAGRGAATCGAACYCTCATCATCAGCTTGGAAGGCTGAGGTTTTACCACTAAACTACACCCGCAATATGGTGGCTCAGGACGGAATCGAACCGCCGACACAAGGATTTTCAGTCCTTTGCTCTACCGACTGAGCTACTGAGCCACATTCGAATTGTACTAAGCTTCGAATCTMGTTGTCAGCTTCATTCGTTCGTTCAGTCACGTACGTTAGTACGCTCCTTCACTTACTCATTTTGCTTCCTAGACCTTCTTTGCTTATTCCAATTCTTAACACTTCATAAAAAATGGCGGTCCCGACGGGAATCGAACCCGCGATCTCCTGCGTGACAGGCAGGCATGTTAACCGCTACACCACGGGACCATTTGGT
>NZ_JBFUHX010000051.1:0-757 GCF_056402175.1 Paenisporosarcina sp. P4_B8
TGCTCTATTAAAAACAGTGGGTTTCCCCATTCGGAAATCTCCGGATCAAAGCTTACTTACAGCTCCCCGAAGCATATCGGTGTTAGTACCGTCCTTCATCGGCTCCTAGTGCCAAGGCATTCACCGTGCGCCCTTATTAACTTAACCTAAAAGTTAAAAAGTTCTTACGCATACAACCGAAGTTGTATGTTGAATTACTTGAATGTTTATTGCTTTCAATGTCGTTTTATCCAGTTTTCAAAGAACAAAAAAATAAAATACTCATRAAGAGTATRTTGGTGGAGCCTAGCGGGATCGAACCGCTGACCTCCTGCGTGCAAGGCAGGCGCTCTCCCAGCTGAGCTAAGGCCCCTAAGAAGTATGGTGGGCCTAAATGGACTCGAACCATCGACCTCACGCTTATCAGGCGTGCGCTCTAACCAGCTGAGCTATAGGCCCTCTTAGGAAATTCATATAATTGATATATGAACCTTCAAAACTGAACGCAAAACGTCAACKTATAGACCCWAGGTCTATATTCCGTAATTATCCTTAGAAAGGAGGTGATCCAGCCGCACCTTCCGATACGGCTACCTTGTTACGACTTCACCCCAATCATCTGTCCCACCTTCGGCGGCTGGCTCCTAAAAGGTTACCTCACCGACTTCGGGTGTTACAAACTCTCGTGGTGTGACGGGCGGTGTGTACAAGGCCCGGGAACGTATTCACCGCGGCATGCTGCTCCGCGATTACTAGCGATTCCGGCTTCATGTAGGCG
>NZ_JBFUHX010000052.1:0-657 GCF_056402175.1 Paenisporosarcina sp. P4_B8
CCCCTGCGTGCAAGGCAGGCGCTCTCCCAGCTGAGCTAAGGCCCCGTAAAAGGGATAAAATAAACTGGTCGGGAAGACAGGATTCGAACCTGCGACCCCTTGGTCCCAAACCAAGTGCTCTACCAAGCTGAGCTACTTCCCGAAGTTTAAAAAATATGGCGCGCCCGAGAGGACTCGAACCTCTAACCGCTTGATTCGTAGTCAAGTACTCTATCCAATTGAGCTACGGGCGCTAAWTATKMTGTTTTAAAAAGATGGTGCCGAGGACCGGAATCGAACCGGTACGGTAGTCACCTACCGCAGGATTTTAAGTCCTGTGCGTCTGCCAGTTCCGCCACCCCGGCATTCAAGAAGATATGGAGCGGAAGACGAGGTTCGAACTCGCGACCCCCACCTTGGCAAGGTGGTGTTCTA
Organism: Paenisporosarcina sp. P4_B8; assembly: GCF_056402175.1. NCBI lineage: Bacteria > Bacillati > Bacillota > Bacilli > Caryophanales > Caryophanaceae > Paenisporosarcina > Paenisporosarcina sp. P4_B8. The sequence continues at coordinate 415 of NZ_JBFUHX010000052.1, forward strand.
CCACTGAACTACTTCCGCTCGTATAATATTGTRAAAATGGTGCGGGTGAAGGGAGTCGAACCCCCACGCCTTGCGGCGCTAGATCCTAAGTCTAGTGCGTCTGCCAGTTCCGCCACACCCGCAACTTAGTATGAAAATGGTGAGCCATGTAGGATTCGAACCTACGACCCTCTGATTAAAAGTCAGATGCTCTACCAACTGAGCTAATGGCTCTAACAATGGTGCCGGCGAAAGGAGTCGAAC
>NZ_JBFUHX010000053.1:0-590 GCF_056402175.1 Paenisporosarcina sp. P4_B8
GGGAATCGCTAGTAATCGCGGATCAGCATGCCGCGGTGAATACGTTCCCGGGCCTTGTACACACCGCCCGTCACACCACGAGAGTTTGTAACACCCGAAGTCGGTGAGGTAACCTTTTAGGAGCCAGCCGCCGAAGGTGGGACAGATGATTGGGGTGAAGTCGTAACAAGGTAGCCGTATCGGAAGGTGCGGCTGGATCACCTCCTTTCTAAGGATAATTACGGAATATAGACCTCGGGTCTATAAGTTGACGTTTTGCGTTCAGTTTTGAAGGTTCATCTTCTTTATAGAAGAGGATACTTTCAAAACTTGCTTCTGCGATTATTCGTCGCAAAGCAAACCTTTGTTCTTTGAAAACTGGATAAAACGACATTGAAAGCAATAAACATTCAAGTAATTCAACATACAACTTCGGTTGTATGCGTAAGAACTTTTTAACTTTTAGGTTAAGTTAATAAGGGCGCACGGTGAATGCCTTGGCACTAGGAGCCGATGAAGGACGGTACTAACACCGATATGCTTCGGGGAGCTGTAAGTAAGCTTTGATCCGGAGATTTCCGAATGGGGAAACCCACTGTTTTTAATAGAGC
>NZ_JBFUHX010000054.1:0-574 GCF_056402175.1 Paenisporosarcina sp. P4_B8
TTTTAGGACCTTTAGCTTTTAGGACCTTTAGCTCAGTTGGTTAGAGCAGACGGCTCATAACCGTCCGGTCGCAGGTTCGAGTCCTGCAAGGTCCACCACTTATATACTGCGGAGGTATACCCAAGTCCGGCTGAAGGGATCGGTCTTGAAAACCGACAGGGGAGTCAAATCCCGCGGGGGTTCGAATCCCTCTACCTCCTCCATTTTACTAAGTGTGTGGTAAATAACTTTATAAAACATTAAGACACTCAAGTTATAATTCGCTTTCTATAAAGAAATCGCCAAACAAAGATGGCGATTAACATCGAAGCAGGCGAAGCCGATGCAGATGTCCACTACGACATAAGCGTTGTATCATAGTGTTTGTACATATTACATTATCGCGGGGTGGAGCAGCACGGTAGCTCGTTGGGCTCATAACCCAAAGGTCGCAGGTTCAAATCCTGCCCCCGCAACCAAATGGTCCCGTGGTGTAGCGGTTAACATRCCTGCCTGTCACGCAGGAGATCGCGGGTTCGATTCCCGTCGGGACCGCCATTTTTTATGAAGTGTTAAGAATTGGAATAAGCAAAGA
>NZ_JBFUHX010000055.1:0-534 GCF_056402175.1 Paenisporosarcina sp. P4_B8
CTATTAAAAACAGTGGGTTTCCCCATTCGGAAATCTCCGGATCAAAGCTTACTTACAGCTCCCCGAAGCATATCGGTGTTAGTACCGTCCTTCATCGGCTCCTAGTGCCAAGGCATTCACCGTGCGCCCTTATTAACTTAACCTAAAAGTTAAAAAGTTCTTACGCATACAACCGAAGTTGTATGTTGAATTACTTGAATGTTTATTGCTTTCAATGTCGTTTTATCCAGTTTTCAAAGAACAAGTTTTAGAAAGTATCGTCTTCTATAAAGAAGATGAACCTTCAAAACTGAACGCAAAACGTCAACTTATAGACCCAAGGTCTATATTCCGTRATTATCCTTAGAAAGGAGGTGATCCAGCCGCACCTTCCGATACGGCTACCTTGTTACGACTTCACCCCAATCATCTGTCCCACCTTCGGCGGCTGGCTCCTAAAAGGTTACCTCACCGACTTCGGGTGTTACAAACTCTCGTGGTGTGACGGGCGGTGTGTACAAGGCCCGGGAACGTATTCACCGCGGCATGCTGATC
>NZ_JBFUHX010000056.1:0-523 GCF_056402175.1 Paenisporosarcina sp. P4_B8
ACAGCATAATTAGCGCCCGTAGCTCAATTGGATAGAGTACTTGACTACGAATCAAGCGGTTAGAGGTTCGAGTCCTCTCGGGCGCGCCATATTTTTTAAACTTCGGGAAGTAGCTCAGCTTGGTAGAGCACTTGGTTTGGGACCAAGGGGTCGCAGGTTCGAATCCTGTCTTCCCGACCAGTTTATTTTATCCCTTTATGGGGCCTTAGCTCAGCTGGGAGAGCGCCTGCCTTGCACGCAGGAGGTCAGCGGTTCGATCCCGCTAGGCTCCACCATGAACCTTGAAAACTGAACAGCAAAACGTCAACAATAAAGCGGAACACACTTCGGTGTGGGAAGCAAAACTTGAACTTAATTGTTCATTTTAAAACGTCATTAATTTGACGCCAGCAACAAAGTCGAGCTAATCGACTCACCTATTATGGAGAGTTTGATCCTGGCTCAGGACGAACGCTGGCGGCGTGCCTAATACATGCAAGTCGAGCGGAATGATGAAGAAGCTTGCTTCTTCTGATTTTAGCGG
>NZ_JBFUHX010000057.1:0-516 GCF_056402175.1 Paenisporosarcina sp. P4_B8
GATGAGGTAGATAGGTTCGAGGTGGAAGCGCGGTGACGTGTGCAGCTGACGAATACTAATCGATCGAGGACTTAACCAAAATGAATTTGAATGGTTTTCAATGACCCGTTTATCCAGTTTTGAGTGAACAAACACTCAAATAGTCTAGTGATAATGGCAAAGAGGTCACACCCGTTCCCATACCGAACACGGAAGTTAAGCTCTTTAGCGCCGATGGTAGTTGGGGGTTTCCCCCTGTGAGAGTAGGACATCGCTAGGCGATTTATTCCGGAGGATTAGCTCAGCTGGGAGAGCATCTGCCTTACAAGCAGAGGGTCGGCGGTTCGAGCCCGTCATCCTCCACCATTTTTCTTTTTAACACCGTGCCGGTGTAGCTCAGCTGGTAGAGCAACTGACTTGTAATCAGTAGGTCGAGGGTTCGACTCCTTTCGCCGGCACCATTGTTAGAGCCATTAGCTCAGTTGGTAGAGCATCTGACTTTTAATCAGAGGGTCGTAGGTTCGAATCCTACATGGC
>NZ_JBFUHX010000058.1:0-508 GCF_056402175.1 Paenisporosarcina sp. P4_B8
TCCCGGGCCTTGTACACACCGCCCGTCACACCACGAGAGTTTGTAACACCCGAAGTCGGTGAGGTAACCTTTTAGGAGCCAGCCGCCGAAGGTGGGACAGATGATTGGGGTGAAGTCGTAACAAGGTAGCCGTATCGGAAGGTGCGGCTGGATCACCTCCTTTCTAAGGATAATTACGGAATATAGACCTWGGGTCTATAMGTTGACGTTTTGCGTTCAGTTTTGAAGGTTCATCTTCTTTATAGAAGACGATACTTTCAAAACTTGTTCTTTGAAAACTGGATAAAACGACATTGAAAGCAATAAACATTCAAGTAATTCAACATACAACTTCGGTTGTATGCGTAAGAACTTTTTAACTTTTAGGTTAAGTTAATAAGGGCGCACGGTGAATGCCTTGGCACTAGGAGCCGATGAAGGACGGTACTAACACCGATATGCTTCGGGGAGCTGTAAGTAAGCTTTGATCCGGAGATTTCCGAATGGGGAAACCCACTGTTTTTAATAG
>NZ_JBFUHX010000059.1:0-506 GCF_056402175.1 Paenisporosarcina sp. P4_B8
CACAAAAAAACCGATACCTCGAAAGGTACCGGTTTTTTACTTTGCCTAGCGACGTCCTACTCTCACAGGGGGAAACCCCCAACTACCATCGGCGCTAAAGAGCTTAACTTCCGTGTTCGGTATGGGAACGGGTGTGACCTCTTTGCCATTATCACTAGACTTTTTTGAGTGTTTGTTCACTCAAAACTGGATAAACGGGTCATTGAAAACCATTCAAATTCATTTTGGTTAAGTCCTCGATCGATTAGTATTCGTCAGCTGCACACGTCRCCGCGCTTCCACCTCGAACCTATCTACCTCATCGTCTTTGAGGGATCTTACTTACTTGCGTAATGGGAAATCTCATCTTGAGGGGGGCTTCATGCTTAGATGCTTTCAGCACTTATCCCGGCCACACATAGCTACCCAGCGATGCTCTTGGCAGAACAACTGGTACACCAGCGGTGTGTCCATCCCGGTCCTCTCGTACTAAGGACAGCTCCTCTCAAATTTCCTACGCCCACGAC